>JAFQVZ010000176.1 GCA_017407765.1 Clostridia bacterium
ATTATTACAAGCATCTTTAACATGATTATAGTATTTATTCAAATAATGTCAATAGCCTCTGCAAATATTTATTCACCACTTTAGCATGATTTTAAATTGTCCAGCATTTGAAAAAAGGGAGGCCGCAGCCTCCCTTTTTTGCATTATTCATATATTACGGCAAACCAGCTCGACGGCATTTTCCACCAGCTTTGCCATGGGAATGTCTCCCACTCCGGCGATCATGTTGTCGCAGTGATTAACCGGAATAAGCACCCTTACGGCATTGCTCTGGCCTACGGCAAGGGCCATCTTCGGTGTGACCTCGCCAAACAGCGAGTCGGCCACAGCTATACCTATGGGGCCCACTATAATATCGGCCTTGCGGCAGCCAACGATAACGGCATTTTCGCCGGTGGCGCCGTTGTCGGCCCCGGCCTTGAGCATATTCGAGGTGGCAAGGGCATTGGTGCCCACAGCGGTGATCTCGATGTCGGCCTCCAGCTGCTTGAGCGCAAGGGTCAGCTGGCGGCCTATGCCGCCCCCCTGCCCGTCTATTATAAGTACCTTTTTGGGCATTTTTCTCTACTCCTTTTTTACAAAAAGTAAACCACAACATGGGCTTGGGGTCAATAGTTAAAGCTCAACTTCTACAGGCGAGTCTATCATCACTTTGCCCGGAACCACATTGCAGTCATAGGCAAGCACCTTCACTCCGGCCTCCGAGGCATCGCAAAGGGCCTCGGCAAACTCGGGGTGGGTCTCGCGGTTGGGCCTGAACACCTTTGGCGCCTTCATCTGGATTACAAAGAACACCATGGCATCCAGCCCCGCCTTTTTCACCTCGATAAGCTCCCTCAGGTGCTTGACCCCCCTATCGGTAGGCGCATCGGGAAATAGAGCAACGCCCTCCCGCTCAAGGGTGCAGCCCTTGACCTCGACATAACACTCTTTTCCGCCTGCCCTGAGCCTGAAGTCGAAACGCGAACTCCCGTATCTGACCTCGCTCTTTATCTCTTCAAGGTCTTTTATATTCTCCTTTGCCCACTCGGCAAAAAGCTTGTTTGGAGCCTGCGAGTCCATATTTACAATGACGCCGCCGCGGTCCACCGTAATGAGGTCATATTTCGTCTTTCGCGCAGGATTGCCGCTCTCCTCCACCCACACCCTCGCTCCGGGAATAAGCAGTTCGCGGCATCTGCCGGTGTTTTTCACATGGCAGACCTCAACACTTCCGTCTATTTCTATATTTGCTATGAAACGGTTGGGACGGCTCAGGAAAACGCCCTCCCGTATATTTCTGTATTCCATTATTCCTCCCAACTGTCCATCACGGTCTGTTCGTCTTCCTCAGGCTCACATTCAAACCTGATGGGGCGAGTTATAACATCTATGCCGGCCTTTTTGGCCTGCCTGTGCTGTTCGCGCCTCGGCACTTCAAAAAGCCTGCCGTTTTTCACGAACCTCGCTCCCGTCTGCTTGAAAACAAAATCAACATTATTCTCAATGCATTGCCGCCTCAGGTCAAGGATCCATTCATAATGGCATTCGCGCACACCTATGCCCGACTCGCCTCCGCACACGATCCTGTCGATCTTGCCCGAGCTCAGATACCTGCCCAGCTCGATGGGCCCCAGCAATGGCTCGCAGGCAAGGCTTTTATATTTTACAGGTGCTTCGAGATAGATGGGCAGGCGGCGATCGGCCATGGCCTGATTCTCCACGGTGCAGGCGATCGAGACATTATCATAGCCTTCGCCCCAATCGTCAGGGATACATTCATAAAGCCGGTGGATGCGCTTGGTTATCATGAAAAAATGCAGGTCAGGTCGAGAAGCCATCATCTTCCATGCATCCTTTCGCCAGCTGTCAGCATCTTCAACGAAAAAATCGGAGGTAAAGCAGGTATATACGATCTCTCCCGACGGTATTCTGTAGCTTCCGTCGCGCTTATGCCTGAGCGGAAGATCGAACTCGCCCGTTTTTCGGACGATAGAGCTGTCGCGTCCGTGTCGGGCATCCATGCGGTAGACATAGCAATGCCTGCACCCTTCCGAAAACTTATGGCAGCCGTGCCACGGATTCCATCCTGCCATATCAGATATCTCTGCAGGCGAACTCAAGCGCTTCGCCTATGCTTCCCTCGATAAGGAGGTCGGCCCTTCGGTCATAGGGTGTGGGTGACTTATTTATAATGACCAGCGTATCGCCTCCGAAATAGTCGATGAGCCCTGCGGCAGGATAAACGCTCAGCGATGTGCCGCCGATTATCAGCATATCGGCTTCTTCCAGCGCCTCTATGCTCTTCCGAATTACCCTTTGGTTGAGTGATTCTTCATAAAGCACGACATCGGGCTTGATGAATCCGCCGCAGCTGCACCTGGGCACGCCCTCCATCCTCTCGATGTCTTCCCTGCTGTAAAAAGTACGGCAGCGCATACAGTAATTACGCTCGACACTGCCGTGGAGCTCATAAACATTACGGCTGCCCGCCGCCTGATGAAGTCCGTCGATGTTCTGGGTTATAACAGCCGTAAGCTTGCCCTTTTCCTCAAGCTTTGCAAGAGCCTTGTGAGCGCGTGAAGGCTCGACCCCCTTGACCAGTATCCTTTCGCGGTAAAAACGGAAGAACTCATCTTTATCATAATCAAAAATCGTCCTCGACAACAGTTCTTCGGGCGAATAGGCATAGTCATACTCCTGATTATAAAGGCCATCCTTACTTCTGAAATCTGGGATGCCCGATTCGGTGCTGACGCCGGCGCCGCCGAAGAAAACGATCCTCTTTTTCTGCTCCACAAGGGCTTTGAGGCTTTCAAGTTTATCTTTCATACAATGCTCCCTTCAAGTTGACAATAAAAAGGCATGGTGCTAAAGTATATGTATACTAATTTGTAAAAGGAGAACCTATCATGAGCATGACACTCCGCAAAGGCGTTATAGAAGATCTTCCCGCACTTCTTGAGATCGAAAAGAAGGCAACACCCAACCTGCTTTACCTCAACGATGTCAAAGAAGAGTTTTTCAACAATGAGATCGGCGAGCTGATCGTTGCCGAAGAAGACGGCCAGCCCATCGGCTTTGCCCGTTTCTCGGTCCAGTATGACGGCAGCGGCTGGCTTGAATGCCTCCGCGTTGATCCCGCCCATCAGAAAAAGGGCTGCGGCGCACTTATCTGGACACGTTTCATCGAGCTTTGCGACATCTTCAAGGCTCCCTATGTCCGTATGTATACCGGCCTTACCAATTACGCTTCCCGCGTCCTCGGCGAAAGAAACGGCCTCCATGTGGCATATCAGACACGCGAAGGCACCCTTATGCTTGAAAATGCCCCCGACGTATCGGCCGAAGGCTTTGAAAAGGCCGACTGTCACCACTGCGTCGAAGCAGCCGTTGCTCCCTATGCCGAAGGATATCACGGCTATTTCTGCACCAACCGCACCTTCTATGGCCTTGGCATGCCTCTTTACAAGGGCCTTGCTCAGGAAGAGATGGTCTGGAAAAAGGGCGAAAGCATGGTAACCATCGGCGCACGCTTCCAGAAGGACAAGGGCCTGCACATCGGCCTCATGGGCGGCGACCTCGATGAATGTGTTAGATTTGCTGTTCAGAAGTTCCGCGAGAGCGGCCTGCCCAAGCTGGTCTGCATGATCCCCTCCGAGCGCGACGATCTCCGCGCAGCTCTCGAGAAGTACGGCTTCGTATTCCCCGATGCTCAGATCATCATGCTCGAGCGTCAGTTCTGATATTTCTTGTTTTAATAATACCACAAAAGAAAGCATACCGCAAAACGGTATGCTTTCTCTTTTTATTTCTTTCTGTTTCTCTTCTTTTTGGGTTTCTGTATGGGTTCTGCTTTAAGGACCGGTCCTGCTTCTTCTTCGAACACAGGAGGCGCGGCCTGCACGGCATCTTCGGCGGAACAGCCTGCCTTCACCGCTCTGCGAGCCTCTATATCATCTCCTATTATCCTGTAAGCCGCCGCAGCCAGAGGGACCCCAAGCAGCATACCGAGAACGCCCATCACTCCGCCGCCTACCGTGATGGAGGCCAAAACGATTATTCCGGGCAAGCCAATGGACGAGCCAACTACACGGGGATAGATGAGATTGCCTTCAAACTGCTGAAGCACCACGAGGAACACAACGAATCCAACCGCCTTGATGGGCGACACCGTGGCGATCATCAGAAATCCAACGACACCGCCGATGTATGCGCCGGCCACGGGAATAAGGGCTGTAAAACCAATAAGGGTGCCGATCATTGTGGCATAGGGCATCGAAAGCAGTTTCATGCCTATAATGCACATCACGCCGAGGATGACCGCCTCTACACACTGGCCGACAATGAACTTATGGAAACAATCGTCAAGAACACGGCAGATATATCTGATCCTGCCGCAGTGTTCGGGCTTAAGATATGTGTCCATAACGGCATTTACCGCCCTTCCAAGGCTCTCTTTGCCCGAAAGAACGTAAATCGAGAACACCAGCCCCACCACAAGGGTGACCATAAAGGAGCCGACCTGCCCAACGACTGTGACCGCTGCTCCGAACGCGCCGCCGATACCCTGAAGAAGCTTTTCAGCCATCTCTTTCCAGTCGATATTCCTGAGCATTTCGATCAGTTCATCGGCCTGCGTCAGCTCGACGCCAAAGTTTTCCTCAAGCAGTGCAAAACCCTTTTCCATTATGCCCGGCAGCTTCTGCACAAGCAGCTGAAGGCAGGCGCCCAGCTCGGGGATGATCATATTGCATATAACTCCTACGATCAGCGCCAGCGAAATAAACGCCAGAAAAATAGCCATGATTCGCAAGAGGCCGCGATGGCTGTCAAAAAAGCTTATCCTCGAAAGAGGAGCTTCGAAATATACCATAAGGATATTTACTATATATGCTATCACGCATCCGAGAATGAGGGGTTCGGACGCAGTCAGCACCAGCGAAATAATCCCCTCGGCAGCGCCCCAGTAGCGCGACAGAAGAAACAGCAGCATAATCCCCAGCGGGAACCACAGATGCTTTTTCAAATCGTCTTTCATGTGTTTCGTTCCTCCCGAATGATCTGTCTGAATCAAGATTATATTTTTTCTTATCCAAAGTCAATTAACGAAATATTAAAATTGTCCCGCCCGGAAACAAAGCCGCTATTCCGTGCCGCATCTTGTATCTTTGCCCGTTCCATATTATAATATTATAAAATCATCTTTTTGAAAGGAATCGGCCTATGAGTCAGAACGAGACTCCTACCAAATACAGCACACTCAAGCTTCGCCTTCGCTCGCGCATAAGCGAAAGCCTCTTTAATGCCATGCCCGAAGAGATCCAGGACACTCTTGCCGCTATGCCGATCGAGGATATCAAGGAAGCCCACATCAATGCCATTCTCAAACTGCCCTGGGCTGCCGAGCGTACAGCCCCCAAAGTAGACCTCAATGTGGCCAAGCGCACCCTC
>JAFQVZ010000177.1 GCA_017407765.1 Clostridia bacterium
GGCATCGATCGAATCGCCCAGAGCCTCCTCTACCGACGAGAGCTCGCTGTTTACTTCTATACGCAAAGCCTGGAAGGTCCTCTTTGCGGGGTGCTGCTTCTCGCGCTTTGCGGCAGCGGGCATTGCGCTCTTGATTATCTCGGTAAGCTCAAGAGTTGTCTCGATGGGCTTTTCCTCGCGTCTGCGGCAGATAGCCGCCGCAATGGGTCCGGCATATCGCTCTTCGCCATAGTCTTTGATGATCCTCTTAAGGTCATCACGGCTGTATTCGTTTACGACGTTATATGCCGAAAACTGCTGCTGCCTGTCCATCCTCATGTCGAGGGGCGCATCGGTCATATACGAAAATCCGCGCTCACCGTTATCAAGCTGATAACTCGATACGCCGAGATCAAAAAGGATACCGTCTATTTTTTCTATCCCGAGGTCTTCCAAAACCTCTTTTATTCTGCTAAAATTATTTTTTACAAAGGTGATGTTTTTGCCCAGAGGCGCAAGACGCTTGCCGGCTGCCTCCAGTGCATCGTCGTCACGGTCGATGCAGATAAGCCTGCCTTTGTCCGAAAGCTGCGAAGCGATCAGGTAAGAATGTCCGCCGCCGCCGGTAGTTCCGTCGGCATAAATGCCATCGGGCTTTATATTGAGGCCCTCCATACATTCGTCGGGCAATACCGATACATGTGAAAACTCCATCAGATGTTCTCCTCTTCCATGATCTCGCAGATCTCTTCTTCGGTGACGCTGTCGTTATACTCCTGCCATCTCTGTGCATCCCAGATCTCAACTCGCCTCTGAACACCTGCGATGATGACATCCTTGGTGATGCCGGCATAGGTCCTCAGGCTCTGAGGGATAAGGATCCTTCCCTGACCGTCGGGTTCGCAGGGATAGTTGGCAGAATAGAAGCGCTGAAGCTTGCGTGCCTTGGCTACGGGCAGCGATGCGATCTTGTCTTCAAAGGCATCCCAATCCTCTTTGGTGTATGCCCAGATACAGCCGTCGAGGCCCTTGAAGATAACAAAACCCTCGCCCAGCTCTTCACGCAGCTTGGCAGGAAATATCATGCGGCCCTTGGAATCGACCGAATGTGCATATTCGCCTCTCACAATGCCTCACCTTCTCCCCACCAAGTTGCACCTTTCCCCACAAAATGGGTTTACATATTTCAATTATAAACATGGACTATAAAAAAAGCAATAGTCTATATGTAATTTTTATACCCTAAAAATGCCCTTTTTTAGGCATTTTTTCGTCTCTATCGCAATTAAAAACATTTGTTCGATTTAGTTTGTAAAATTAAAGCCTCCCGCCACTATGGCAGGAGGCCTTTTCTGTTATTTTAAGCTTATTTCGACAGCTCGTTCATGCGTGTTACGAACTGGCTGCGTGTTTCCTTGATCTGCTCGCGTGTCTGCTCGATGGATACCTCGGTGCGTTTCATGGCATCGTCACAGTATTCGGCAGCTGCGCGCATAAGCTCTTTTGCGCGGCTCTCGGCATTTGCAATGATCTCGGCAGCTCTCTTTCTCGCCTCAACAACGATCTCGTTGTCATTGACCTTCTGCTTCGCCATTTCCTCAGCCTGCTTTACCTTCGAGTCATACTCGCGCTTGCCGGCAGTGATAAAGTCGTTGCGCTTCTCTACGATCTCGCTTGCCATCTTCAGCTCATTGGGAAGGTTGGCACGGATCTCCTCGAGAATGTCCAGAGCTTTTTCTCTTTCGATGATGCACTTGTTGCTCAGGGGCACTGCGGTAGCGTCATCAATAGTTTCATACAGGGTGTTTACCAGTTCGTCGATAATATTTCCAGCCATTTTTATCCTCCAATTTTCTTAGCAAGCATCTGCGCTGTTCGTGCCGTAACAAGGCCTTCCAGCGACAGACCCCTACGGCATCTTTCTTTTACATAGGACGAGCTTATTTTTTCAAAGCCGTTTCTCGGCGGCAGCAGCACCGTCTCGGCCGACGGGCAGTGATCACGGTTGAAATTGGCCATAAATATCTCGTATTCGGTGTCTTCGGGATTTCTTATGCCCTTCACAATAGCGCAGGCTCCCTTTTCCTTAAGATAATCATACAGCATTCCGCCGTAAAACTCAACAGTGATATTTTCTATCCCATCCAGATCACGAAGCATTATGTCGAGCCTTTCTTCGTTGCTGAAGGTATATTCCTTCTGATCGTTGATCATTGCCACCACATACACATGGTCAAACATGGTGGCCGCTCTTTTGACCAGGTCGACATGGCCGCAGGTGAGCGGATCAAAGCTGCCGGGAACTACTGCTATATTCATTCCTGCCCGCCTTCCTCTCTTACCACCTTGCACAGCATTATCTGGCCGTATTTATACTCTTTGGCCAAAGCATATCCCTCCGGAAGGGGCTCGATAATGTCGTCGGGCGCTTTTTCACATATAATTATACCATCATCCGAAAGGATGTCAAACCTCGAAATGTCGGAAAGCGCTCTTCTGAGCAGCTCGCCGCCATAAGGCGGATCAAGAAGGATCACGTCAAAGCTTTTGGGCTGCTGATGAGCAAGAAATGCAAACGAGTCGCCTTTATGAAGCCTTGCCTCTTCCCTTTTGAGGCCGCATGCCGCAATGTTCTTCTCGACTGCCTGAGCCGATGCCCTGTCCTGCTCGACAAAAACACAGCTGGCAGCGCCGCGGGAGATGGCCTCGAGGCCCAGCTGACCCGAACCCGCAAACAAATCGAGCACCCGGGCATCTATAAGGCCGAACTGGATTATATTGAAAATCGATTCCTTAACTTTATCGGTGGTGGGACGTGTGGTCATGCCCTTGGGGGGCTCAAGCTTCTTGCCCCTCAGTCGGCCGCTGATTATCCTCATTTTTATCTTCACCAAGCTTTCTTTTGATGTTCTCTGCCACGTTCCGCGGCACAATGTCGGCAATATCATCCACATCGGCAGCCGCAATCGCCTTTATTGTGCCGAATCTCGCCAGCAGCTTTTTCCTGCGTTCGGGGCCAAGACCGGGAATGCCATCCAGCCTGCTGCGGCGCATATCCTTGCTGCGGCGGCTTCGGTGGAACTCGATGGCAAACCGGTGTGTTTCTTCCTGAATGCGTCCGATGAATGCAAACACCGGAGGCGTGGCCGATATGCCGATCTCCATCCCCTCTCCGGTGACGAGCGCCCTTGTTCGGTGATGATCGTCTTTTACCATGCCGAATACGGGAATGTCAAGGCCTCGCTGCTTAAGCTGTTCGATGGCAACATTGGTCTGCCCTTTTCCTCCGTCTATGAGAAACACATCTGGCAGCGGAAGAAAGCTCTCGTCTCCCGAAAGAGCTCTGTCGAGCCTTCGGCCTATAACCTCTGCCATCGCGCCATAGTCATCTCCTCCGATAGCGGTCTTTATCTTAAACTTCTTGTATGCTTTTTTATGTGGCTTTCCGTTATGGAAAACCGTCATCGATGCCACCGGCTCGCTGCCTGCTGTATTCGAAATATCATAGGCTTCAATTCGCGAAGGCGCTTTGCCCAGCATCATGGTTTCGCCTATAAGCTCCAGCAGCTTGCCCGAATGCTCTTCCTTTCGGGCAAGTGTGTCAAGCTCCAAAGCCGCATTGCTCTCAGCCAGCTTTACCTGACGCAGCTTTTCGCCTCTCTGAGGCACGGTTATCACACATTTGCTTCCGCGGAGGTGGCTGAGATATTCCTCAAGGCTCTCGCTGTCTTCCAGCTCGCTTAAAAGCAGGATCTCTTTAGGTGCCGAGCGGAATATTCCATAATACTGTTTTATGAAACTCTCTATGGCATCGGGGGCATCTTCCTGCTCAAGCCCATCGAAAAAGGTTATCTTCTTATCTATGAGATTGCCCTGAACAAAGGACAACAGAGCGATGCAGGACCTGGTGCCCAGGGTGGCAAAGGCCAGAGCATCACGGTCGGAAAGCCTTCCGCCGGTAACAGTGTTGGTAACGCCCATCTTCTGAATGTTTCTGATCCTGTCGCGGCAGGCAGCCGCCTTTTCGAACTCGAGTTCTTCGGCATATCTTTCCATGTCATCCTGAAGCTTTTTCTCAAGCTCTTTGCCGTTGCCCTTGAGCAGGCTTCGGCACTGATCAATAAGCTCGGCATAATCTTCGGGGCTCACCCTTCCCGTGCACACTCCGCAGCATTTCTTCATCTGATAGCGCAGGCAGGGGCGTTCTTTGCCTATATCCCTCGGGAATACCCTCGAGCAAGCCGGCAGCATGAAGGTCTGCTGAAGCAGTTCGATCGCCGCTTTGGCCGAACCTCTTGCTCCATAGGGCCCGTAATATTCAAGATCTTTGTCTTTAACGGCCGACTCAATGGTAAATCTGGGATATTCACCTTTACTTATGGCAACAAAGGGATAACCCTTGTCGTCCTTGAGCAGGATATTATACTTGGGCTTATGCTTTTTGATAAGTGTATTTTCAAGCAGAAGCGCTTCGAACTCGCTTCCCGCATAAATAGTATCAAAACTGTCTATCTTCGACACCATCTGTTTCGTCTTTGCCGTATGTGAGGCGAGATTGGCAAAATACGAGCTTACCCGGTTCTTAAGGGCTTTGGCCTTACCTACATAGATGATCGTACCGTCCTTATCCTTCATGATATAGACTCCCGGCTTTCTGGGCAGGTCGTGAGCCTTTTCTTTAAGCTGTTCAAAATCCAAATCTCTCACCTCCGTGTTCATATTGAAAAAACGCCGCATGATCAACATGCGGCGTTTTTCTGTCAAATTGAATTATTCGCCAAAATTGGACTCGATCAGGTCGCAGAGACCGTTAACAGCCTCTTCCTCGTCTGCGCCTTCAGCGGAAACAACGATTGTTGTGCCTCTTGTGATGCCCAGAGAGAGAACGCCCAGAAGGCTCTTAGCGTTTACCTTACGCTCTTCCTTCTCGACCATGATTGTGCTCTTGTATTCGTTTGCCTTCTGAATAAAGAAGGTTGCAGGTCTGGCATAAAGGCCTACCTGATTGTTGACTGTGACTTCCTTAGAAAACATACTAAACCCTCACTTTTTCTTATGGGAATTACCCATCTAACGTATTTAAAGATAGCAGAAAACATACAAAAATGCAACTACTATTTATCAAATATATTGTATTTCAATAAGATATTTCGAATAAAACGTCTTTTATCCGCATTTTTCGCCGATATTACGGCCCGTTTGACAGTTTTTTATCAAACTTTTCAGTCCTGCCGAATGTTGTATGTATCAGAAAAGATTCTGCACAAGGCTGAAGATCAGGGGCATGAATGCTGCCGGAATAAGGTTTGCAACATTGAACTTGCGGATCTCCCACATCTCAAAAGCGATCAGCTTAAGAACAGCCGTTCCGACCATAGACATCTGGCTGACCACAACCTCGCCCAGATAGGGAGCAATAAGGCTGGCCAGCAGTGTCAGAGCGCCCTGATAGACAAACACCGATCCTGCCGAAAGAAGAACACCTACACCGTATACCGAACCGAAGATAAC
>JAFQVZ010000178.1 GCA_017407765.1 Clostridia bacterium
ATAATTATGTTCCGGTCGAATCAGGCCCTATATGCGGACTGTTTGATGACTTTAATCATTTTGTAATGGGACTTGTCAACTTTACGATAGAGTGCTGGGATCTTTATCCCAGAGCAGGCATTCCTCATACATTCCCCACAAAGCTCAAAAACGACGAGCAGCAGTACGAGCAGATGAAAAAGGTCTATGAATGGGCTGATGAGAATCTCGGCAAAGAAGCCATTATGCCCTGGACTGAGTTTGACCATCCTCAGCTTGGTAAGGTGGAGATAGGCGGATATGACTACAAGACCCTCGTTCAGAATTGCCCGCCTAAGTTCCTGCAGCAGGAGGTTGAAAAGCACGGCCGATTTATTCTCAGAGCGGCAAAGGCAATGCCCAGGCTCGAAGTCCGCGGAGTCAAGGCTGCTCCGATCGGTGATGCCTGGAAGATAGAGGCCTGTGTTTATAACTCGCGTTTCCTGCCTACATATATCACCAAAGAGGCTCTGAATCTCAAGATCGTAGGGCCCGTAAAGGCAACCATCGGCGGAAAAGATGTCGAAATACTTGAAGGAAAGAAGACGGTTGACCTTGGTCAGCTCGAAGGTTTCTCGGGAATTAAGAATGGTGCATCTTCGGGAGGGCAGGTAAGCATCGTCGGCGCACCCTGCGAGAAGCAGGTATCCTGGATAGTCAGGGCACCTGCCGGCACCGAGATCACGCTTTCCTTTACGCATCCCCGTGCGGGCAAGGCAGAGGCAAAGATCACACTGTAAGAACAACATATATTTAGTGAACAGGCGGCGTTTGCCGCCTGTTTGTTTTGGGTAAAACTAAAGTGAATTGTGCAAAATGTGTGTACTAATATTGCTTTTTCGGTGCTCTTAGGGTATGATATATATGAAATAAAATCACAGTTGGGAGTTGGCATTATACATGCTGGAATTCAGAAAACTGGAGCTTTCAGATAAAGATATTATCGAGCCTTATCTTGCCCATGACGGCGAGATCATGGCAGACAGAACTTTTGCGTCGCTCTATATATGGAGACAGCGCTATGATGTAAAGATATGCATAAAAAATGGTATTCTTTATTTCAATGGCACAGAGTACGATGGCAAAAGGACATATTATATGCCTCTTTCCCTCAGAGATGGCTATATCAAAGAAGCTTTTGAGGAAATTGAGGCCGATGCAGCCGAATATGGTATGGACTATCAGGTAGTTCTGGTCACTTCGGCCGTCAGAGCTGAACTTGAAGAGATCTTTGAAGATAAATATGTCTGCTTTGAGGATCGTGACAGCTTTGATTACCTCTATAATGCATCTGATCTTCGCGAGCTTAGGGGAAGAAAGTATCAGGCTAAGCGTAATCATATTAATAAGTTTAAAAGCATCTATGACGGAAGATGGCGTTATGAGGCGATCGAAGGCGATGAGCATCGCAGAGCAATAAAGGATTATACCCGCAAGTGGAGCGAAGCCCGCGGTGTTGACGGATATCAGAAGGACTATGAGCTTGAGCTGCAGGCCATCGAGCAGGCTCTTGATCACATGAACGAGCTGGATATTCGAGGCGGAATAATCTGGATAGATGATCAGGTAGCTGCGTATACGCTTGGCGCAGTTACAAACAACGGCAAGGCGATGGATGTTCTTTTTGAAAAGGCCGATACGTCTTACGAGGGCTCATACACAGCGATCAATAACATGTTTGTTGTGAATGCATGTGAGGGTATAGAGATAATAAACCGAGAAGAAGATCTTGGCATTGCCGGCCTCAGAACAGCTAAGCTTTCCTATAATCCCGTTAAGCTGACAGAGAAGCATATAGTTATGCCCAAAAGAGGAGAAGCATGATGGACATAGAGTTTGCCGGTGCCTGCGACAGAGAAGAGATAGAAGCTTTGTATAACCTTGTTTTTTCAGGGGAAGAGGAATATGCCTCCTACTATCACGACAATTTCTGGAGACCCGAGCGTTGTCTCGTTGTAAGAGAAAACGGAAAGATTATCTCTATGGTTAATCTGATGGATCAGGAAATGACCCTTGGAGAAGAAGTGTTTAAGGCAACATACATCTTTGCCGCTGCGACCCATCCCGACCACAGAGGTAAGGGGCTTATGGGAAAAATGCTTGAGAATTCTTTTGAACTGGGAAGAAAATGGGGAAAAGATCTATCGATCCTTATAACCGAGAACGACAGCCTTTTTGATTTTTACAAACGCTTCGGATATCAGCCTGTATTTGGCGTTTCCAAAACAGAGATATCTGAGGAACCACCTGTTTATATGTGTAAAGCCAGAATACTTGACATTGGTGACGAGAGCCGTATGAAGAAGGTGTATGACTGCTTTTCGCAGGGCAGGCTTAAAATAGAGCGCAGCGAAGAGCGATTCCGCCAGATACTTGGAGAATACGAAGGCAGGGCGTATGGTTTGTTCGACCAGAGCGGAGAGAATATGATCGCTTATTGCCTGATGGATGAAGCTCATATGAGAGCAGCAGAGGTGATAGGCATGGGCTGCGGATATCTTCTTTATATCTGTTGTGCTTCGCCGGAGGGTTATGGCTGCGGCCTGCCTGAGTTGGAGAACAGCAGACCCATAGGATGTGCGCTTCCGCTGAGTGAAAGAGGAGCCGCTGTTCTTGATAAGGGAGTTTATCCTCCCTATATTAACATCCTTTTTAATTGAGGTGTGACATGAATAAGACAGATAAGATTTATCGCCTGATGATGGAGTTCTACAGAGGCGATGCCCATCAGATTCAGCATTTTGTTAAGGTCCATAGTTTTGCCGCGATCATTGGCAGAGGAGAGGGCCTTTCTGAAAGAGAGCAGTTTATCCTTGAGGCAGCGGCTCTTGTGCATGATATCGGGATCAAGCCGGCGAAGGAAAAATACGGCAGCAGCCGTGGGCCGCTTCAGGAGCAGGAAGGCCCCGAACCCGCAGCAAAGCTCCTTACAGAAGCTGGGGTAGATAAAGAGGCCGTCGAGCGTATCTGCTGGCTGGTAGCGCATCATCACACCTATGAACCGGTTGAAGGCATCGATCACCGCATTCTGCTGGAGGCTGATTATCTTGTAAATCAGCATGAGGGCGGACGGGACAAAGATGCGGCAAGAAGTGCTGTTGAGGGTTTTTTCAGAACCCAAACCGGAACGGAACTTTGTAAGGTAATGTTTGATCTTTAAATAAAACAAGCCCCCTGACTAATGTCAGGGGGCAATTTTTATGCAGCTAGCATATAAAATGTCAGCAATATCTGTCGCGTTTGGATTTTATCTGACCTTCAAGAGGGACGATAGCATGATGAGGAGCATTATGCTTTTCGATACATGCTCTGGCAGCTTCAAGATGCTCGGGCTCAAGAAGGATCGACATGCCGCATGAAAGTTCGCCCTGGATTGCACGGGGAGCGGGGGCAATACGAGCCTTTATTCCATCCTGACGGAGCAGATCGAGCAGGTGAAGGCCTTGCTCATAGTTGGCAAACAGAATATACCAACGAATATTACTCTCTGCCATTGAGCAGTTCGATGAAGGCGCTTACGCGTGTGCGAAGCTGTTCGGCATCGGTGTCGGCATAATCGGTCTCGAGGCTGAGAACGGGGATGTTCTCTTCCTTAAGAGCATTTGCGACCGAATACTTCTCTGTATCGTAGAGGCAGCAGAACTTCAGGCTGCAGTCGATGACACCGTCGACCTTATATTCCTTGCAGAGGCGGATAATATCGTCAATTCTGCCTGTGTTGGGTGTGAAGCATGCGCAGTTGGTCTTCATATAGCGCTGCGACAGAGCCATAAACTGTTCGTCAAGTGTTGTGCCGTTTTCGTCTACGAGATTTTCGAAATAGCGTGTGCCTGTGCACATTTCTTCACATACAACAGCGGCGCCGCTTGTTTCAATGATGTTGTGGAGCTTCCAGTTGGGAACGGCGAGGGGAGTGCCCGTGATCAGGATACGCTTTGTGCCTGCGGGAACGACCGATACTCCATCAGCAATGCGCTTCTCGAGCTCGTCGGCAAGGCGGTTGCACATCTGAGCGCAGCGTACGGGATCATCAAAGAAGGAGATCTGTGTCATCAGCAGAGCATCTCGGCCCGAAATAGGCAGACATTCCGATTTTCTGCAGTTGTATACGCGCTGCAGAGCCTTGCGCTTTTCGTTGTGGATCCTGATGGATTCAGCCAGCTTTTCGGGAGTGATCTCGTTGCCGGTGAACTCTTCAACGATCTTTGCAAACTCGGCGATCTCTTCCTTCCATTTGATGATATCCTTTTCGCGCTTCATCTGAGGTACATCCATGATATGCATGGGAACATCCTGGCCGAGGATCTCGTATGCCTTCTTCTTGCCGTCACAGGTCGTTTCGCCTACATACATATCGGCAATGCGGAAGAAGGGGCATGTCTTGCCAAGGCGTGCGCCGACAGAGGCTTTAACGAGAGGGCACATGCTTCTGGGCAGGACCTTTTCGCCGTCGGGCACCCAGAACTGCGAACCGCCGCAGAGGCCGGTTACGATGCCGTTTGCAGCAACGATGACTTCATCGGGAACATATACGCAGAAGGTGCCGAATACCTTGCGGCCTTCCTTCTGAGCAGCAATGAGCTCGGCGGGACGAATGCCATGAACTTCCGAGATTACCAGATCCCAGAAATCCATGCCCTGGGGGCGGTTTTCCTGTGACAGGAATACGTCGCCTACAGCTGTAGGCAGGACCTGACACAGCAGATCGTGGTTTTCAAGATCCATACCGAGATCTTTCCACATTTCTACATAGTTTGACATAATAGTTTCCTCCTTTGGTTTAAGGGCGCGTTAACACACTCTCTCTTGTATTTAAATGGGATACAAAAGTTTTAATCTTCCTGAGCAAGCTCTTCGATCGCTCTGATGGCCTGATCTATCTCCTCTTCTGTGTTGAACCAAGAAATACTGAAACGTACGGCGCCCTGAGCGGTGGTGCCGAGGGCCTGATGGAGGCGGGGAGCACAGTGGGCGCCGGCACGTGTTGCAATGCCATAGTCCTCAGAGAGGGCATCGGACACCATAGCCGAGTCATAATCGCGGATGTTGAGGGTTACGATAGCTGTGCGGGGCTGGGAGAAATCTCCATAGACTTTAACGCCTTCAATAGCAGAAACGCCTTTATAGAAACGTTCCATAAGAGCGTGTTCTTTGGCGGCGATGGCATCTACGGTAACTTCATTGAGATAATCAAGGGCAGCCGAAAGGCCGGCAATACCGTGTCCGTTAAGTGTGCCCGCTTCAAGACAGGAGGGGAATTCGACGGGCTGATGCTTATTGTAGGACTGGATACCCGAGCCGCCGACCTTGAAAGGACGAATTGTCAGGCCATCGCGTACACAAAGGCCGCCTGTACCCTGGGGACCCATAAGACCCTTGTGACCTGTGAAGCAGAGAATGTCGATATTCATTGCTTCCATATCGATAGGAGCTGCGCCTGCTGTCTGAGATGCATCAACAATAAGGAGAAGGCCATGCTTCTTTGCGATCTGTCCTACACGAACAAGGTCGACCATGGTTCCAAGAAGATTGGAGGCATGGGTACAGACGATAGCGCTGGTCTCGGGAGTGATGAGCTTTTCAAAGTCATCATAGTCGATGCGGCCCTGCTGATCGGCAGGGACAAAAGAGAGCTTTACATTCTGTTCCTCCTCAAGACGATAGAGAGGACGGAGGACAGAATTATGCTCAAGGTCGGTGGAGATTACATGGCTGCCATGAGGGATCGCACCGGTGATGGCAATATTTAGAGCTTCGGTTGAGTTGCAGGTGAAAATAACGTGATCGGGGGATTTGCAGCCAAAAAGCTTTGCCAGCTTGCACCTTGTGTCATAAACGGTTCTGGATGCTTGAAGGGCACTGCCGTGGGCGCCGCGGGACGCATTTCCCATGCTGCTCATTGCCGATACTACAGCATCAATGACCTGCTGGGGTTTGAACATCGTTGTGGCAGCATTATCAAGATATATCATGAGAGCATCTTCCTTTCTGATTACAGTTCAATGATATGTGTTTCGGCGAATCTTACATTATTGGCATTCATCTTTTCGATAAAAGCGGCCTCCATATCAGCGGGTGCCTTCCATGCAAGGCCGCAGCCGGCCTTAAGTGCGCCGGGAATAGGGGAAAGGCGGCCGGGGAGATCGTTTTGCTTGCAGAACATTTCCATAGCGATAGCGTCGGGAGTATTGGCAAATGTGATGATAAGTGTAGGTTCTTTGGTCTTCATTTTTTCGCCTCTTATTTTATATTAAAGTGTTAGCTTTGATTAAAGCATAGCATAGGGGTATTTTATTTTGAAATTGTTTTTTTAAATCATTTTGAATAGCTTTATTTGATTTTTTAATAAAGATATATGCCTGTATAAAAATGTGCTATGATACATGGGTAACAATCCGATGGGGGTGGCTAAGTTGCGTGATTTTCCGTGCACATATCTGCAGGGCGGAGCTGAAGAATACCTTGTGAAAACCGTGCTGCCGGTTCCGGAGGTGCATCTTGAGGCTGAATATATGGCAGCTCTTGCCATTGAATATAAGAATACAGTGGGTGCGGAAATGTGTATGCTGCCATTCTGTCATACCGTTGAGGCAGAAGCGCTGGGAGCAAAAATCAATTACGGCGACCGTAAGACGGGGCCAAGAGTAAGGGAATATGTATTTTCTTCGGTTGAAGAGCTTCTGGGGCTGCATGATATCGTATTTTCTGAAGGCAGGATAGCTCAGGTGCTTCAGGCCTGCCGAGAGCTTTCTGATATTGGTGAAACTGTAGTTCTCGAGATAACCGGTCCGTTCACCATGCTGGCGAGCCTTATTGACCCGGCGCGTCTTTTCCGTTTTATGCGAAAAGAGCCGGAGAAAACCGGCAGGCTTTTTGAAAAGATCGCCGATAATATTCTGGCATATATGAAAGAGGCCGAACGGAGGGGTGTAAAGATAATAAGTTATGCCGATCCTGTTGGCGGAGTGTCGATTGTAGGCCCGAAGATCGCCGAAACGATGGCGAAGGAGTTTACTCTGCCTCTGCTCAGAAGAGCTGACGAGCTGCTTGATAAGAATGTGCTGATACATCTTTGTCCCAAAACAGCATTTTCCCTTCAGGACACGGGATGTGTGTTGGTAGAAGCGATGGATACTGAAGAAAACATTTCCTATGCCGGTGGGCTTATACAAGCGCAGGGAAAGGCAAGGTTTATCGGCCAGACATGCCTTAAAAATAACAAGCTGAAACTTAACGGAAAGCTTCCGTACATGACGCTGAAATAAGGGGAAATAGATATGAACCAGAAAGAACGTCTGCTTAATATTTTAAATAAAGAACAAATCGATCGTCCTGCCTGCATTTGTCCGGGTGGAATGATGAATATGGTTACCGCTGAACTTATGGAAGAGGCAGGTGTTTCCCTGCCGGCGGCTCATTCTGATGCTCGTATGATGGCCGACCTTGCAAAAGCGGCATATACATCGGGCTGTTTTGAAAATGTCGGTGTTCCGTTCTGCATGACAGTAGAGGCAGAGGCCATGGGAGCCGAAGTGGCAATGGGAAGCAATATAGTCGAGCCTCACGTTACAAAGTATGTTATAAACAGTGTGTCCGAGTGGCCCTCACTTCCGGTCGTCGATCACAAATCGGGCAGAGCAGGGGTCACTGTTGAGGCAATACGTCTCCTGAGAAAAGAGCTTGAGGGCATACCTGTTGTAGGAAATCTGACGGGCCCTGTCAGCACAGCGAGCTCACTTATCGAACCTACAGTATTTTTTAAAGAGCTCAGAAAAAAGAATGCTGATGCCCATGCTTTCATGGAGTTTGTGACCGATCAGCTTATATGCCTTGGCCTTGCTCAGATAGAGGCAGGAGCCGATGTTGTTGCCATTTCCGATCCCAGCGGTACAGGAGAAATACTGGGGCCCAGATATTTTGAAGAGTTTACGGTAAAGTATCTCAATAAGCTCATAAAACCTCTTAAAGAGGCGGGAGCAAAGGTTATCGTTCATATCTGCGGTCAGATGAGGCAGGTTTATGCTCAGGCCGATATGATCGAGAGTGATGCCCTGAGCTTTGATGCAATCGTTCCTATCAGAGAAGCGCGTCAGGCTTTGCCTGACAGGGTGCTTATGGGAAATATCAGTACATATACTCTCGAGTTTGGCGATCCTGAAAAAATCAGAGTTATGACCGAGTTTGCTGCAGACAACGGATTTGATATTATTTCTCCCGCCTGCGGACTTGGAATGAAATCGCCTCTCAGCAATATAAGAGCAATGCTCAGAACACTGGAGGAACGCAGCTGATGCCATTTATCAACATACTTGAAAACGGCCTCAGTATCGAGTGTGCTGAGGGAAGTGTTCTTCTCAATGTTCTGCACGAATCAGGCTGTTTTATTGAAAGTCCATGTGCCGGAACCGGTGTATGCGGAAAATGCCGTGTGCGTGTTCTTGGGGGAAACGCATCACCTCTGACTGAGGATGAAAAAAGACTTCTTAAGCCTGAAGAAATTGAAAAGGGAATAAGACTTTCCTGTATGGTGAAGGTCAAAGAAGATATTGATATTGAACTTCCCGGGCAGGAAAAGGGGAATAAGGTCCTCACGAGTGGGTTTATGCCCGATTTTGAGAGAGACAGCTTTGATGGCGGATACGGTGTGGCCGTTGATATAGGTACCACCACCGTTGTTGCTTCGCTTATCGATATGAAAACCGGAGAAGAGATCGCTTCGGCATCTGAGATAAATGCCCAGAAAAGATTCGGCCTTGATGTTCTTACAAGAATAACTTATGAATACGAAAACCCCGAAAGGGGATGTCTCGAGCTCCAAATGGCTATTGCCGGACAGCTTGACAGCATGATTTCAAAAGCCTGCAGTGATGCTCAGGTCGATCCTTCGGATATTCGCGAGGTATCGGTGGCAGCTAACTGCACGATGACGCACATGCTGCTGGGAGTGGATGCAAGGCCGCTCGGACGTTCGCCTTATGCGCCGGTCTTCAAAGAGGCCAAAGAGGTAAAATGCTGCGATATCGGCATAGATGTATGCGGCGAAGCCAAACTCTACTGTCTGCCGCAGGTGTCGGCTTATATAGGAGCCGATATAGTTGCCGGAGCGCGTGTCTGCGATATGGAGCACGAGAAGGGCAACGCCCTTTTTATCGATATCGGAACCAATGGCGAGATCGTCCTGGCAAGCGGAGGCAGGCTGCTGTGCTGTTCGTGCGCTGCGGGCCCAGCTTTGGAGGGTGCCAATATAAGCTGCGGCATGCGTGCGGCAGAGGGTGCCGTAGAGGAAATAGAGATTTTTGAAGATAAAACCGACTTGAAGGTTATC
>JAFQVZ010000179.1 GCA_017407765.1 Clostridia bacterium
CCGAAGCCGAGGATATGGTCAAACGTCTGCGCGCTCAGCTCTACGACAGAAAGTTTGAATAAAATGCCCGAAAGCACAGTGTGTCTGTAAAGCTGTAGTAGCCTCATATGTAATAAAACTTTCCCGGATCAAATTGCCATAATGCTCCGTGGAAGTTTATTTTTGTTTTGTATTATGTATCTGTTTCTGTTATCATTAATATATCCAAATGTAAAATGTATCTAGCAGCTTTCATCCGATTGTGAAACAGCCAAAAACACTATATTTAAGGAGTGAAAACATGAGAGAACAAATCATTCAAAAGATCCTGAGCGACAAAGTAATTGCGATCGTACGCGGAATATATGATGATGAATGTGTACTGCTGGCCAAAGCACTTCACGATGGAGGAGTTGACCTTCTGGAGGTCACCTTTGACCAGACCAGCCACGAAGAGCGTCTCCGCACAGTTAAAACCATACAGCAGCTCAATGCAGAGCTCGGTAAGGATATGGTCTTCGGTGCAGGTACAGTTACCACAGTGGAAATGGTAAAGATGGCAAAAGATGCCGGAGCAGGCTTTATCGTTTCTCCCGACACCTGCGAAGAGGTTATCCGCGCCACCGTCGAAAACGGCATGGTGTCTGTCCCCGGCGCTTTCACGCCCACCGAAATAGCTCAGGCCCACCGTTACGGCGCTGATTTCATCAAGGTCTTCCCGGCTTCTTTTATGGGTCCTTCTTACATCAAGACCGTTGTTGCCCCTCTGAGCAATGTACGCCTGCTGGCAGTCGGAGGTGTTGATAACTCCAATATCGCCGACTATTTGAAGGCCGGCGCTGTCGGTGCAGGAGTCGCCAGCTGCCTTTTCCGCAAGGAATGGGTCAAAAACAACGAGTGGGAACGCATTACAGAAGCCAGCCGCCGTTTTGTCGCCTGCCTGAAATAAAGCCGGAGGTACCCTATGAATCTTATTCTTATTGCCGGAATGCCCGCTTCGGGAAAGTCCACTCTTGCTTCAAAGATATCGGAGGCCTTTCATTATCCGGTGCTGGAAAAGGACGAGCTTAAAGAAGCTCTGTTCGACTCTCTGGGTTTTGAAAACTATGCTCAGAAACGCAAGCTGGACACTGCTGCCAACGCCGTGCTTATGCGCGCGCTTGAATCAATGCTCAAATCATCCACTTCGGTTATCGCAGTCAACAATTTCCGAAGTGATATGCAAAAACCCCTTCAGGATCTGCTCGACAAATATGATTGCCGTGTTGTCACCGTTTTTCTGGGCGGTGATCCCGACGTCTTTTTCCTCAGATACAATGAACGCGACCGTCTGCATTTACGTCATCTCGGCCATGTACTTCAGGAGCATTATCCTCCCCATGAAGGCGACAGCCTCGACCATGAGATGACCCGCAGTGAGTTTGCCGAAAAGTTCGAAAAGCTTGGAATGGGCGACCTGACTCTCAGTGGTGCGCGCATTGATATCGACATGACCCACCCCGAATCGGTGGATGTTTCTCTGCTGATAGAGAAAATCAGAAAAGAGCTTGAAATATAAGGCCCCATTACTCCGATAACCCGTAAAAGGAAAGGCAGTGAATATAAATATGAAAATTGCTATCCCCTCTCGCCACCATGCGGAAATAGTCTGTGAAGAGGCGCGTAAAATGCTGACCGATGCCGGATTTGAGCTTGTATGCAACGACACCGGCCGCAAACTGTCGCGTGAAGAACAAAAAGATATGATATCCGGCTGTTTTGCCATCATTACAGGCACTGAACCCTATGATGCTGATATGCTTTCGGTATGTGGTGACTGCAAAGTTATCACAAGGTTGGGTGTTGGACTTGATAACTATGATCTTAAAACCATGAAGGAAATGGAAATCAAGGTTGGCGTTATCGCCAACAATAATGCTGTGGCCGAGTTTACCCTTACACTCATCCTTGCCGCAATGAAAAACATTACCCGTTACACCGAAGGTGTACGCAGCGGTAACTGGCAGCGTTATCCCATGTTTGAACTTTCGGGCAAAACTGTGGGCCTCGTTGGTTTTGGACGAATTGGAAAGCGTGTTGCCCACCTGCTTAGGGGCTTCGACGTGAAAATACTGACCTACGCCCTTGGCCTTCAGCCCAACGAAGCCGCTGAAAACGGAGCGGAAGAGGTATCTTTTGAAACACTTCTCGAAAAATCCGACATTATTTCCCTCCATCTTCCCGCTTCAGCCGACACTTATCATATGTTTGACCGTTCGGTTTTTGACAGAATGAAGCCCGGTGCGTATTTTATCAATACCTCCAGAGGCGCATTGGTCGACGAAGCTGCGCTTTATGAAGCTCTTTCAAACGGACATCTGAGCGGAGCCGGTCTCGATGTCTTTGAACGCGAGCCCACAGATCCCTCTAATCCCCTTTTCACATTGCCCAATGTAGTTCTCAGCCCTCATTCGGCAGCGATGACCTATGAAAGCAACTATAATGCCGGAATAACCTGTGCCCGCTCTATTCTTAATGTGCTTAACGGCGGCGAGCCTGTATATCCTGTGATATAAAGATATCTGTATACAAACAAAAAGAGCTGACTGATTATTTATCAGTCAGCTCTTTGTTTTCAAAGGATCATTTATGCCATGTTGATGGTTCTGGGATTATTTCCATTATTCAGAGTTGCCATGAGTTCACTCGCTGTAATGATCCGATTTTGCGTGATTGGAAGGAAGCCCATCTCTACTCTTTCGTAACCTGATAAATGCCAAGCA
>JAFQVZ010000019.1 GCA_017407765.1 Clostridia bacterium
CGACCTCAACTGGCAGAGGCTCATCATGACCCACCTTGCCGAAAAAGAGCATGCCGGCATCCTCACCGGCTCGCCCATCACCGATATAAAGATCACCCTGCTGGCCGGCCGCGCCCACCTCAAGCACACCGAGGGCGGCGACTTCCGTCAGGCCACCTACCGCGCCGTAAGGCAGGGGCTCAGGCGCTCGAAGTCCATCCTGCTGGAGCCATGGTATGCCTTTAAGATCGAGGTGCCCTCCGAGAGCCTCGGCAGGGTCATCTCCGATGTCCAGCGCATGAGCGGCACCTTCGAGCCGGCCGACATGGAGGGCAGCACCGCAATAGTAAAGGGCACCGCCCCCGTTTCCGAAATGAAGGACTATCAGAAAGAGCTCACCTCCTTCACCGGCGGCCGCGGCCGCATCACGCTGAGGGTCAAGGGCTACGAGCCCTGCCACAACGAGAGCGAGGTCGTCGGGGCCATAGGCTACGACCCCGACCGCGACACCCTTAATCCCTGCGATTCGGTCTTCTGCGAGCACGGCGCGGGCCATGTTGTGCCGTGGTACAAGGTTCCTTCCGAGGCCCACACCGAGAGTCCCCTTAAAACAAGGCTCAACAAGGTCGAGGTCACCGGTCAGGCCCAGTCCAATACAAGGCGATCCCAGCTGGTGCCCTTCTCGGCAGAGGAAGAGAAGGTGCTGGCCGAGATATTCCAGCGCACCTATGGCACCAATGTGAAAAGAAACACCTTTGCCCCGGTCAGAAAGCCGGCGAGGGTCGAACTCAAGGATACCCCCGTCGCCGTTCCCGACAAGGGCAAGGACTATCTGCTGGTCGACGGATATAATATCATCTTCGCGTGGGACGATCTTAAAAAGCTGGCCGACACCGACCTTGAAGCGGCCCGCCAGGTGCTGCTCGACACCCTTATAAACTACCGCGGCTACCGCGGCGGCGAGGTCATTCTGGTCTTTGATGCCTACAAGGTCAAGGGCGGAGTCGAGAAGGTCGAGGAGATCGACGGTGTGTGGCTGGTCTACACCCGCGAGAAGGAGACCGCCGATATGTATATCGAGCGCACCACCTACGACATTGCCCGCCGCAACCGCGTAAGGGTCGCCACATCGGATAACCTCGAGCAGATCATCATCCTTGGTCACGGCGCAGTCCGTGTGTCGGCAAGCGAGTTCCGCTCTGAGGTCGAGCAGATCAATAAGCACATCCGCGACGTGCTCGATAAGCAGAAGCCCATCAAACCGGGCGGAAACTCGATCGATATGACGTCGCTTGCCAAGGCTTTAGAAGACGCCAAGTCGAAAAAAGACTAAATATAACGAAAAGTAATAAAAAATCCACTCCGGAATCAGATACGGAGTGGATTTTTGCTGTATTGACCGTTATGCGTTGTTCGATGAAGACTGCTGCTTTTTAAGCTGCTCTTCGTTTCGCCTTACCTCAATGGCGAGGGCGGCCATGTCCATGGGGCGAACCGAGTCGCTGTCGGAATCGGGGGCCATGTTGTGGAGGATCTTGCTGAGGGTCCTGTCAAAGGCCTCAAGCTCGTCCTTGGGGATATCCTTGAACATCAGCTCATGGATGCCGTCGATCATGGTGCGGTTGTTGTCACAGCGGCTGATGCCCTCCTCAGTGATGGAGAGGCGGTTGCATCTCAGGTTGTCGGGGTCGGATTTTTTAACCAGCAGGCCGGCCTTCTGCAGTCGCTTTGTGGAGGTCGAGATGGATGCCGGGGTAACGCAGAGCTTCTCGGCGATCTCGATTTGGGTGCAGCCGTCGTTGCAGCGGATATACTCGAGTATGGGCAGCTGGCCGAAATAGAGCTCGGCATCGGGCTGGGATTTCTGAATATAGATCCTTCTCAGAAGGTGGATCTTTTTAAGCTTGGCGGCCAGTTCATTTGTCGTCATTTTTATTCAGCTCCTTGTGGGCCCAGAGCTCGATATATCCGAGCTCCTGAAGCCTGATAATAGACAGCACGCATATAGGCACAAAGGCGAGGCCGAAAAAGCCGCCCAGACGGAAGCCGATATACATGCTGAGCAGGGTCACCATGGGATTGAGGCCGATCTTCTGGCCTACTACGCGGGGCTCGAGGGTATTGCGAACGCTGAGAACGATGATATACGTCAGGATAAGGCCGATCGACTTTTTACAGCTGCCGGTGATCAGGCAGAAGATCGACCAGGGGATAAGGACGGTGCCTGTGCCGAGGATGGGCAGGGCATCGACTATGGCGATGCAGGCCGACAGCGGCAGGGTGTAGGCAATGTCGAGGATCGAGAAGGAGATAAACAGCTCTACACAGGTGATGCAGATAAGTATCAGCTGGGCCTTGAGCCATTTGAACACCGACGAGAAGAGGAACTCGCGGAGCTTGTCCGCCGCATCCAGGATGGTGGGCGAGAGGGCATGGGAGATAAAGTCGCGGATATCATCACGCTGGACGGTGAAGAAATATGTGCCCATAAAGATGAATACTGCGGTGAAGATGATGCTGGGCAGCGAGAAGGCCGCCGATGCCGCCGTCGAGAAGATGCCAACATAGTCGATAGAGGAGCCGGACGACATTGATTTCATAATAGCTTCCACCGAGATAAAGGGTGTATCTTTAAGGAAGGGGATCATGTCGTGAAGCAGCACATCGACGGTGTCTTCAAAGAGGTAGACCTTTGCCATGATCTCATCGGCTATCTGCGGCAGGGTGCTGACGATATCTTTTGCGTTATAGATGACCACCGATGCCAGCAGATACACAAGCACGGCTCCGGCGATCAGGATGCCCACGGTGAAAAGGGCGGCCAGCGGCCCGCGGGGCAGCCCGGTCTTTCGTGCGATGAAGTTCACGGGTTTTGTGATTATCGACGAGAATAAAATGGCCGTCAGGAAGGGCCATCCGGCTCTGATGGCGTATTTTGCCAGCAGGCAGACGGTCAGCGAGATAAGCAGAAAATATCCCAGCTTGAGGAAGAAGTTAATATGCTTGTTTTCGTGGAGCAATAGTGATGCGCCTCCCGGTGGTTTCTATATTGTTATTATACACTATTATTTTTGTTTTAAACAATAAGAAGTCATAATTATTTTATTAGAATTTTATTAAAAAGTTTTTAAGGCGAAGGTTAAGCCGGGCGAGGCGGCTTGGCGCAGCTGACTGGGGGATATTGTAGGGGCGATTCACGAATCGCCCGACCGGGCTCACCGAAATATCCCTCCGCCCCTTCGGGGCACCTCCCTAAGTGCCCTTTAGGGTATTAGGCAAGGGAGGCAATGCCAAACACCCGTCAGGCTACGCCTGCCACCCTCTTTCCCAAAGAGGGCAAAGAGAACGGCGCTTTCACAGATATACAGATATTTTTTATTAATTTTCCTTTGCCTTATTTAAAAAAGGATAGAAACATGATACAATATTATGTAAATGTTTTTGGCACACATAATAGTGAAAATTACGAGGTGCATTGTGAAAGATTTCAATAACAATAAGTTCAATAAAAAAGACGGCCACAGCAGCCATCCCGGCGGCAAGGGCGGCTTTAATAAGGGCGGTTTCCGCGGCGGACGCGATCATGGCGGCTTCGAGCGCAGCGAGGAAGAAAAGGCCCTCATCATGGAAGGCAAGAATGCCGTTTGGGAGGCCCTCGAGAGCGGCCGCGCCATCGACAAGATCCTCTTTGCCTCCGGTTCCCACAAGACGGTCGGCCATATCATCGCCAAGGCCCGCGAAAAGGGCATCATGGCTCAGGAGACCGACAAGCGCAAGCTCGACAAGCTCTCCGAGACCGGCTCTCATCAGGGCATCATCGCCCTCTGCGCCGCAGCCGAGTATGCCGAGGTCGAGGATATCCTGAACCTCGCTGCCGACAGGGACGAAAAGCCCCTTATCATCATCTGCGACGGCATCACCGATCCCCATAATCTCGGTGCCATCATCCGTACCGCCGAGATCGTCGGCGCCCACGGCATAATCGTTCCCAAGCGCCGCAGCGCCGGCCTCAACGCGGCCTGCGCCAAGGCAGCGGCAGGCGCCCTTGAATATCTGCCGGTCGCCAAGGTGTCGAACCTTCAGCAGACCATCGAGGAGCTCAAGGAAAAGGGCATCTTTATCTTTGCGGCCGATATGGGCGGCGCCGCAATGTACGAGCTGGACTTCACAGTTCCCGCTGCCATCGTCATCGGTTCGGAGGGCGAGGGCATTTCCCGTATGGTCCGCGAGAAGAGCGACCATATCGTAAGCATTCCCCAGAAGGGCAGGATACAGTCGCTCAATGCCTCCAATGCGGCGGCCGTGCTGCTGTACGAAGCCTTCAGACAAAGAGGATAACAGGTGATCTTTTTTGAGCGATAAGACAAACGGAGGAGATAAGGAGCTTTTTTCGATCGACGATATCATCGCCGAGGTCAAGGCCGAGCGATCGGCATTTGATACGGACGAGGTCGGCCCCGACCTGCTCCCACTCAACCATAGAAACACAACTGAACAGCCGGCTTCTCATGCATCGGACGGCGCGGAGGAGGAACCTTCGCAGGACAATGTTTCTCAGTTCCGTTTTGTCAGGCAAGGGTCTCCTGAGCATGAGGCCGAATCCGGAGAAGCGGATGGATCGGAAGAGCCCGACGATCCCGACATAACCGACGGGATCGCAGAAGGCCTCAGCGACAAAGGCCCGGGCAGGCGAGTCATTCTCTTCAAGCGCCGCAAGGAGGAAGAGCCTCCTCAGGACGAAGATGAAGAAACCGAAGACGGGGAAGAGAGCGAGCTCGAGCCCTATCCCGTTTCCGACGACGAATATTATCTTGAAGAAGAGGAATATGAGGAAGAAGCGGAGGGCGACGAGCTGCCCTATGACTTCCTCAATGTCATGTTTGACGACCCCACAAGGGCGGTAAAAAAGCTGGGCAAAAAGCTGGTGGGAATGTCGGTCAGGATGGTGGCCATGGCCATCGTTATGGCGGTCGGCTTCTATCTCACCTTCGCTCCGGCGGCCAGAATGCCCTCTCTGCCCGCTATGGCAGGGCTGACGGCAGGCGAGGTCACCTCGGCTGCCCTGACTGTGCTTACGGCGGTGTCGCTGGGCCTCTGCTGGGAGGTCACCACGGCGGGGCTCTGGAGGCTCATCAAGCTGCGCCCCACAATGGACAGCCTCACGGCCTTTTCGGCCCTTGCCGCCATACTTCACGGCATAATGGTGGTGCTGGGTGTTGCCGAGGGCGTATGCCTCGGAGCATCGGCCCAGCTCTGCTGCTTCACCGCCCTTCTGGGCAAGAGGAGCCGTGCCATCACCCTCAGACGCACATATAAATGCATCGAAATAGCCTCCGACCCCATGGCGGTCAAGGCTGTAGGCGGCAAGAAATACCGTGCCGCCATAAAAACACACAACCGTTCCTATGCCGAGACCGAAGAGGTGGCAGGCCGCGATATGGCCGAAAAGACCTCCTGCGTCTTTGCCCCCATCGCTATCGCGGCATCGGTCGCGCTGGCGGCTGTGGCAAGCATCGGCAAGGGCGACGGCCTCCGCTTCTTCCAGGCGCTGGCCGCCATCACGTCGGTCATCTCGCCCTGTGCCCTCCACATGGCCTCGTCGGGCCCCTGGGCAAAGATCGGCAAGAGGCTGTTTACATCGGGAGCCGCAATTCTTGACCACCGCTCGGCTGCAAGGCTGGCGTCGGTAAAGCATGCCTCCCTCAGCGATAACGACATCTTCCCCCTCGGCTCGGTGTATATCGCCGGCATGAAGATAACCTCCGCCACCATCAAGATGGAGCAGGTGGTGGCCGATGCCGCCGCCGTAATGAAGGAAGTGGGAGGCGGCGTGGGCAAGGCCTTCGGAGATTTTGCCCGCGAACAGTATCTGGTGCCCCGCAGGGCGCTCAACGTCAGATATTACGAGGGCGGAGGCATTGCCGCCACGGTCCAGGGCGACTATGTCCTCATAGGCAGCGTTGGTTTCCTTCAGAAAATGGGCGTAATGATCCACGAGGGCTCCGACAAGAAGGATGCCGTGTTCGTTGCGGTCAATTCCTACCAGGCGGCTATATTCACCCTTAAATATACCGTCCAGCCCCAGCCCTATACGGCCTTCGGCATCTTTGGTCGCTTTGGTGTCACTGCCGATATGGCGGTCAAGGATTTCGGAGTCACCGAAAAGCTGGTGGCCGACCGTTTCTCGGTCAAGCCCGGTCTCCTCAACATCCCCGACCACAGCGTCAAGGAGGCCTACTGGGACGAGAAGCTGGGTGTGGAAGAGCCGGTCAGCGCCCTTCTGACCCGCGACAGCGTTCTGGCGATGGCCGAGGTCATCGGCGGAGCAAAATGCCTGACAAAGACGGTAAGGCTCAACCTGTTCTGCGCCTACGCCTGCAGCATCATCGGCATGATGACCCTGTATTTCCTTGCGGCGGTCGACAAGCTGGCTCTCGCAAGCCCCGGCAACATAATCCTTTATCTGCTTGTATGGCTGCTGCCGGTCAGGTTTGCAAGCTCCTTTATGACAAAATACTGATCTTTAAACAGAGTCGTATCCCGGCTCTGTTTTTTGTGTGTGGTAAGGATAATGCCCTTCAAAAAGAGCCTTGAACGCGAGAGTTGTTTTCCTGTCAGACGACCGTAGGGGCGATTCACGAATCGCCCGCGCGTCTTGGCCCTCTTCGGTGAAGAGGGTGGCGCCGTTAGGCGACGCGAAGCTAGTGCCTTTGGTACTCCTTTCCCAAAGGAGCCATGGATGCGAGGTCGTTTTCTTAGCCCTCTTTTGAAAGAGGGTGGCAGGCGAAGCCTGACGGGTGTTTGGC
>JAFQVZ010000180.1 GCA_017407765.1 Clostridia bacterium
CCCAACAAGGTGCTCGACATCTACTGCATGGGTTCCCATTCGGGTGCCAACCTGCAGATATATCAGCTCAATAACTGCGGCGCCCAGCGCTTCCGTGTCACCTACTCAAACGGTTACTACACCATCATTAACGAACATTCGGGCAAGGCCATCGACGTTCAGGGCGGCGGCACCGCATCGGGCACAAACGTATGGCAGTATGAGGTCAACGGCACCGATGCCCAGAAGTGGAGCATCAACTGGTGCGGCAACGGCTTCTATACCATCAAGGCCAAATGCGGCAAGTATCTCGATGTTCAGGGCGGCTCTTCGGCCAACGATACAAATGTGTGGATCTATGACGGCAACGGCACAAAGGCCCAGCAGTTCAGATTCATCCCCGTAACACAGCCGGTCTCCGACGGCGACTATGTCATTGCATCGGCCCTCAACACAAATTATGTCCTCGATATCTCGGGCGGCAGCAGCCTGAACAAGGCCAACTGCCAGCTCTATCAGCGCAACCACACCGATGCCCAGACCTTTAAGCTCACCTTCTCCAATGGTTATTATTCCATCGTAAACCGAGGCTCGGGCAGAGCCGTCAACCTCGCCAACGGCAGCACACAGCCCGGCGCGAATATCTATCAGTATACCAAGAGCAGCAGCACCTCGCAGAAGTGGTCGCTGGTGCCCGACGGCAACGGTTATTACTATATCGTCAACCAGAACGGCCAGTATATGAAGGCGGCATCCACAAGTGTCCGCAACGGCACAAATATCTGTGCATCCACCGGCATGAAGGTCAATGCCTATAGGTTCAAGCTGCTCCCCATCAATTCCAAGCACACCATCACCTACGACACCACAAGCTATGCCGCATGGCTCAACAGCTCGCGCACCATGCTCACCCTCACCGAGCACAGCCTTATCACACAGATCCGCGTGGTTGAATACGGCGCAGTTCAGGTCAAGATCCCCTCGCAGGATCATCTTATGCAGATGAGGCCTGCCGACAGGTCGGGCTTCAGAACTCAGAGCACGACAAGCTATTTCTCCAAGGTGATCCCCGATTACAGCTGGGCAAGCAAGCCCGAGTTCGACCCCTATTCCGGCGTACCCGGCAGGGTGGTTACCATCAGAGTGCCCTCCAAGGTCGAGTATACCGTGCACACCCACACATATAACAGCGGTTTCGGACGAAACTGGTATTACACAAACGGCGGTATTCAGGTCATCCAGACCTGCGACTGCGGCCTCAGAAGCGAAGGCATTTTCTGGGAGATCCCCCTTCCCGATCTGACCGAGACCTCCGACACCTACACGACTCAGAAGGCCCTAAGCAGCCTTCCCATCATCAACTGACAGACATCAAAAGCCGCCCTCGGGCGGCTTTTTTATTTTAGCTGTCATTTCCCGATAAAAGGGGACAGGCCGGCAGGATATAATGGTAAATGTTACCAAACAGATGAAGGGAGTATCCCAAAGTGCAGACCGGGAAGACTATAAAAGAGCAAAGCGGTATTTTAGGCCGTATTGCAGCATTATATGTTAAATACAAGGGTATTATATCTTTTTTGTGGGCATTCATTCTGTCGGACGCATGTCTTATGGGCAGCATAAGGCCCTTCGGGCTCTGCTATGCAATGACATTGCCCGAGGAGACACGGCTTTGGGGATGTGTGGGTGCCTTTGCCGGCAGCATGGCAATATCCGGAGGCGGAGAGGGCATGGTCTATTGCGCGGCAGGGATGATCGCCCTTGCCGCCGATGTGTTTCTGCTCAGCGGCAGCCGTTCGAGGGAGATATATCTTCCGGTGATGCTGGCGGCGCTGGTGGCCTTTATAAAGCTGCCCTTTGCCCTGTTCGGAGGTGTGCCGCAGCTTCTGCTGCTCATTCTCGAAGGTGCGGTGACTCTGCTTGCCTGCTATTGCCTGATGCTTCCCAAAGATGGGCATGAAAATATCCCCGGCTATGTGATGCGTATGCTGGCGGCATCGGCCTTTGCCGGCCTGAGGGTTTTTTCCGTAATGTCGCCGTCACTGGCTGCGGTTTCGCTTATGACGATGAACGAGGCATATTACAGAGGCAGCAGAGGTGCACCGCTGGGGATGCTCATGGGCGCGGTTATGGATATGAGCATCGGACAGGCCCCCTTTTTCACGGCGGCTCTGGGCATTGCGGGCGCTCTTTCGGCCTGTACCCGTCGAAGAGGCAGGGCGGTGTTCGCCCTCTCGTTTCTCGGCTCGATGATATCGGTGATGATATGGGGAATGGCTGACAACCGCGCCGTGTTGGGCCTTTTTGCCGCATTTGCCGCAGCGATAGTTTTTCTCCTGCTTCCCGAGAGGGAATATGAAAACACTGCCCCCGGGGGGGCTTTACATACAGAAAGCGATATTTTCCAACAGAGCAGCAGTCTCTCCCTGCGGCTGCGTGAGCTTGGCCGGGCCATCTCGTCCATCTCACGCAGCATTGCGGCGGAGGAGCAGGGCTGCGGCGGCGACATTTCGGGTATATTCGACCGTGCTGCAGCCGATGTGTGCAGCTCCTGCAGGATGTCGCGCCGATGCTGGATGGATGATTACGTGTCGACCTTCGACTCGATGAATGCCCTCATTCCCATTCTCAGAAGGGATGGGCATATAGATAACGAGGATATAGGCGGCAGCCTGCGGGATGGCTGCATTAAAAAGGGCGATCTGTGCGCCGCCATAAACCACGAATATATATCCTATCTTCGCCGTAAAGCGGCAGCCTCGCGCCGCAAAGCCGAAGACGAGGTGCTCAGGAGGCAATATGAGGGTCTCGGCGCAGCGGCAAGGGGGCTTTCGGCTTCCACCCGGGACGACTATGTACGCAAGCCCTTGCTTCAGAAACAGATATCGGCCGTTCTGTTTGCCTATCGGCGCGACTTGACCGCCGAGGTATATTCGCAGGGAGGCAGGCTCAATATGCGCATAGGCTTATTCGAACGGTGCGAGCCATGGATAGACGAGCAGTCTTTTCTCAATTCGATAGCCCTTGCCGTGGGGCGGCGTTTTCACCCGGGCGAGGTGATAGAGGGCCGAAAGGGCGACATACTGCTGTTCCGCGAGTGCGAAAATTATGTAGTATCGGTCAGCAGCGCGGTGAAAAAACGCGAGGGTGAGGAGGTGTGCGGCGATACCAACATTAATTTCCGCACCGACGACGGCCGCATGACAGTCATGCTGTCAGACGGCATGGGCACGGGCCGAAGGGCAGCAGAGCTTTCAAAAAATGCCGTTGGGCTTGTGGCCTCATTTGTCCGCTGCGGATGTTCTCTGGCCGACAGCGCAGGAGCCGTCATCCCATTTCTTCAGTCCCGGTGCCGCAGCTCGGGCTTTGCCACCCTCGACCTGCTGGAGATAGATCTTTTCACCGGTGCGGCAGTGATGATAAAATGCGGCGCGGCCGACAGCTGGCTGGTGCGCGGAAAGGAGGTGGAAACAATATGCTGCAGAGCTCTTCCTCCCGGAGTGGACGACGGCAGCGGCGAAATATCAGCAAATCTGATGCTTCACGATGGCTGCCGCATAGTCATGGTGAGCGACGGAGTGGAGATAGCCGATCCGGCTGTGCTGACACGCGCAGACCTCCGGGCAGGCGAGCTTATTGGATCGGGTAATGTAAGCGACGACATGACGGCTGTTGTCATAGACATAAAGGCGGCGGATAAAACCGCGCTGTGATGCCATAATATAGGTATCACATATCAGGGAGGATCAGTTTCCATGGTCAAAGGCACAGCCAAGCAGGCCGTTATCATAAATCCCGGCGAGAAGAGCGGCTTCGAACAGGCTATATTCATAATTTCGGACGAAAAGCAGGGGCTCAGGATAAGCTCCAGCGAAGAGCTGCTTCGCCTTGCCGACTCGATAGCCGCCGAACACACCGTCACTTCGCTTTCGGCAGCGGCAGGGTGGAAGCGCCGTATTCCCATCGCCGCTGCATTTATTGCAGGGGTAGCCGCCGCCTGCATTTTCATGGCTGTATCCCCTATGTTTGGCCTCTGAACTTGACAACGGACCTTCTTTGTAGTATGATTGTAACAGATTGTTACCACTTTGTAATTATTCACAAACGGACATATAAAAAAGAAGGTTTTTATGGCTACACTGAACAAATACCGCAGAAACGGCATCGACGTTCTGGTTTCCACACTCAGACGCAGATGGATAGTTCTCAGACTTCAGATGACAAGGCTTGCCGGCCTCGGAAAGAGCTCGGAAGTCGTTCATGATATTTTTGGCCTGCTGGCCATGCTGGTCGCTCTCGTCCAGCGCGGCGCCGCAGGTGCAGGCACTCTTGTGATGAAGGGTGCGGGCAGCCTCTCGGGCTATCTCGACCCCATGGCCGAGAAGCTGGCTGCAATGGCATATCAGCTCAGGCTGGCCGTTCTTCGCGAACAGAGCCGCCACGAGCCCCGCGCAAAGGTCATTCCCGTGCTGGCCCTCGCAACGGCAACTCTGTGCATTTGCACACTTTCCGTTATGGGCATCGGCCTCAAGGTCACCATCAATGGCCAGACAATGGGCTATGTTTCCAGCCAGACCGAGATGGAAGAGATCCTTGCAGGTGTCGAGGATAAGATCTCCGATTATCTCGGCGCTCCCTACAGCCTCAACCTCGATGTTGAATACTCCATCGGTTATGACGATGGCAGCCTGGCTGTCAGCGAAGACAATATCTCCAACTTTGTAATGTCGTCCCTTAAGGACGTCACAACAAAGTATGTTCTCACAGTCGATGGCGAGGTCATCGGCGCCCATGAGAGCAAGACCGCTCTCGAGCTGCTCAGGCAGCGTCTCCTCGAGGCCAACGCAGTGTCCTACCGCGGAGGCAAGGTCGAGTTCGTTCAGGATGTTCAGATCAAGCCCATGGCTTCGGCCGATGCTACCCTGATGTCCATCGGCGACATCGAGGCAAAGCTCTCGGGCAACACCAAGGAATCGGTCACCTACACAGTACGCGCAGGCGACACCGTTTCCGGCATCGCGCAGAAGTATTCCACATCGGTATCCTCCATCATGGATATCAATCCCGAGCTCTCGGCCGAGAGCATCCATATCGGCGACGAGATCCTTATTTCGGCATCTATCCCCACCCTCTCGGTAAAGGAGACCATCACCGAGCGCTACACACGCCGCGTAGCTTATGAGACCGTCAAGGAAAAGACCGACGATCTCTATACAACACAGAGCCGCGTAAAGCAGGCCGGTGTTTACGGCGAGGCCGATGTAGTTGCTGACGTAGTATATGTCAACGGCCAGGAAGAATCCCGTGTCGTTATGGAATGGAACGTCACATCCGAGCCTGTCACCGAGATCATCGAGGTAGGCACAAAGCAGCCTCCCAAGAAGGCGGCAACAGGCAAGTTTATGAAGCCTGCCAACGGCTATATCTCTTCCCGTTACGGCTACCGCAGAAGCATGGGCGACTTCCACACAGGCGTCGACTTTGCAGGTCCCACCGGCACAGCTATTTATGCATCCGATGGCGGCAGAGTTACCTATGCCGGCTGGAAGGGCAACTATGGCTACTGTGTATTCATCGATCACGGCAACGGCTATACCACGGTTTATGCTCACTGCAGCAAGCTGCTGGTAAGTGTGGGCGACCGTGTGGCCAAGGGCGAGACCATCGCCAGGGTAGGCAGCACAGGACGCTCCACAGGTCCTCACCTGCATTTTGAGATCCGTGTAAACGGCAAGCATCAGAATCCTCTGAACTACATAAGCTACTAAAAATCAAAAGCCACCCTTCGGGGTGGCTTTTTTTCACTCTTCTTGCAGTCTTACGATGGGAGTGCTATCATAAAGATATAGATTTATTAGGACAGGGGATCTATTATGTCTGCTCCACACGATTTTGTTATAGAAAACGGCGTTCTTAAACGTTATACCGGTTCGGATGAAGAAGTCGTCATCCCGGGCAGTGTGACCATCATCGGCGAGATGGCTTTTGAAGGCTGCGTCAGCCTTGTCAAGGTCCATATCCCGGACAGCGTGACCGTAATTGATGATTTGGCTTTTTGCGGCTCCAATCTTATCTCGGTTAATATTCCGGGCAGCGTGACCATCATCGGCGAGATGGCTTTTTCCAGCTGCACCAGCCTTACTTCGGTTCATATTCCGGACAGCGTGGCAACCATCGGCGCAGAGGTTTTTGCCGGCTGCTCCAATCTTACCTCGGTTCATATTCCGGGCAGCATGACCATCATCGGCAACGGTGCTTTTGCCGAGTGCACCAGCCTTACCGAGGTTCATATTCCGGACAGCGTGGCAACCATCGGCGCAGAGGCTTTTGCCGAGTGCACCAGCCTTACCGAGGTGCATATCCCGGGCACCGTGACCAAGATCGGCGATCGGGCGTTTTGCGGCTGCACCAGTCTTACGTCGATCCATATCCCCGACGGTGTGACCACCATTGGTGAAATGGCTTTTGAC
>JAFQVZ010000181.1 GCA_017407765.1 Clostridia bacterium
CGACCTTCTTTATCTTTGCGATCAGCGATGCCGGGCTTATACACCCAAGCAGATATCCGAGGATCATACTGTATGTAATTTCCACAAATAATTCCTCCAAGATACTATTATCGACAATAATTATATATCCCTGAATATATTAAATCAATCATAATCAAAATAAGTTTACATTTATAAAAAAGCCTCCCCGAAGGGAGGCTTTTAAACTTAAGTGATATTATTCCTCTGTAAGGAAGTCAAATGCTGCCTGAGCATAGAAAGCAACACCGACCTCGAATGCGTCTTCATTTACAACATAGTGGTCGCTGTGGCCGGGGTAATCGCCGTCAGCACCAAGGCTGAAGAATGCGCCGGGAACGACCTTGGTATATTCAGCAAAGTCCTCGCCGCCCATGCCCGGTGTATCATACTCGACAAACTCTGTGATCTTACGAGCCGAAGCCATGCCCTTTTCGACCATCTCGGCATTGTTGACCAGTACATTTGTGAGGATCTCATACTCTACCTCGGCTGTGCAGCCGTAAGCAGCAGCAGTCTCCTCGGCAATGCGCTTCAGGACACCGGGGATAGCATCGTGGACCTCGGGATCGATAGAGCGAATTGTGCCCTCGAGCTCGGCATAGCCCGAAACGATGTTAAAGCGCGAACCCGAATGGAAAGAGCCGACTGTGACAACGATGGGGATCATGGGGTTGAACTCGCGGCTGACCATTGTCTGCAGAGCCATTACGATGGCTGCGCCGCAGACTGTGGCATCACGGCCCTTATGAGGACCTGCGCCGTGGCAGGCAGCGCCGGTGACCTTGATGACATATCTGTCGGCGGCTGCATGGTGAGGTCCGGCCGAGCTTGTCAGCAGGCCCATCTTTTTCTGAGCGCCGATATGAACGCCATAAATACCGTCGACACCTTCGAGGCAGCCCTGCTGGATCGCAAGCGCTGCACCTGCACCGACTTCTTCGGCAGGCTGGAAAATAAAGCGAACTGTGCCGGCAAACTGGTCTTTAAGCTGATTGAGGACCATTACCGAGCCCAGCAGCATGGAAGCATGGGTGTCGTGGCCGCAGGCATGCATCATGCCGGGAACCTGGCTTGCGAAGGGAAGGCCTGTCTGCTCCTGAATGGAGAGGGCATCGATGTCACCGCGGAGGGCAACTGTCTTGCCGGGGCCCTTTGTGCCGTGGATCTCGGCGATAACACCGGTGGGATCGATAAGGCGATATTCAACGCCCAGCTCGTCGAGAGCCGCAGCGATCTGCTTTGTTGTTCTGAACTCCTTAAGAGAGGGTTCGGGGTTCTGGTGGAGGTCGCGGCGGAAGGCGACAACCTTTTCCTGAACTTCATGGGCCATTTTTCTGATATCCATAATGATACACTCGCTTTCTGTATATTTGAAAGATAATACTTGCCGCTTATTCAATATTAACATTTAATGTTTCGACTGTAAAGAGAAGCAGCCCTTAAATAATATATTTTAAAGAAACAGCTTCTCTCATTCGCCACAGGCTTTGAAAAACTCCGTTTATAAAATATTTATGCGATGTTACGGTCTGTTAATTGACTTTATCTATAATAATAGGTTATCATTTACTTAAAGATTTTGAGATTTCTATGGAGCACCGATCTATATCAGCGCTCCTTTTTTACTGTATAGCTGCGTATGCAGCCTCTGACAGGCCATAATAAATGCAGCAGATATTCCTTAAAACATTAAGAGGTAACTTATGAGTGTAAAAATAATCACGGACACAGCGGCTGACTTCACCCCTGCCGAGGCTCAGGCTCTCGGTGTCAGCATGGCTCCCATGAAGGTCATGTTCGGCGAAGAGGAATACACCGCCTCCTTTGGCCTTACCGGCGACGAGTTCTATCAGAAGCTTGCGGCCGCCAAAGACCTGCCCACAACATCCCAGCCTTCGGTGACCCGATTTGAAGAGCTTTTTGCTGCCTGCCCCGAGGATGAGCTGGTAGTTATCCTTGTTGCTTCGGCACTTTCGGGTACATTCCAGAGCGCCGCTATCGCCGCCCAAGCCTTACCCGAAAAAAACATCTATCTCGTTGATTCGGCTTCGGCCACACTTGGACAGCGCATTCTTGTAGAGCGCGCTGTCCAGCTCCGCGATATGGGGCTCACAGGCAGCCAGATCGCAAAGACTCTTGAGCATGAAAAGAAAGATATCGTCCTTATTGCCGTTATCGACACCCTCAAGTATCTTCACAAAGGCGGCAGACTTTCAAAAACAGCCGCAATTGCAGGCGGACTCCTTGGCGTTAAGCCTGTAATCACCCTCAGAGACGGCGTGATCGAAGTTCTTGGCAATGAACGCGGCACAGCACGTGCACTCAAGTTCCTCCACACAACGGCTGAAGGGCTTGGATTACCCGATATGAGCCGCCCCTCTTCCCTTGCTTACACCGGCTGTGATCCCTCGGTGCTGGAACCTCTCATAGCTGAACTTGGTAAGGATTTTATCTCTGATAATACGGTCACAGATCACATCGGACCGACTATCGGCGTACATGTCGGCCCCGGCGCCATTGGCATTGCATATTTCGCAAAGAAATAAAAAACAACCGGTTCGTTTAATAATCATCGAAATACAAGGTGAACGATATGTTAGATACAAAATGGAACACTCATAACAATGGTAGTTTCAGATGGAGACTCTCAGAAGAAGAGGAAGGTCTTGTCCTATTTCTCGAAGGAGTTGGCTATAACAGTTGGACAGCCGAGAGGATTGATTTCTCAGATGAAATGGCGAAAGCCGCCGAAAAGATAGACAAAGTTATGATCGGAAATGGCTGCACCGGTATAGGAAAATCAGCGTTTGAAAGTTTTTATAAGCTTAAAACGGCTGATATCCCAGATGGTATAGTTTCCATTGGCGAAAGTGCTTTTTCATACTGTGAAGGACTTGAGTCTGTCACTATACCAGCAGGAGTTAATACTATAGAAAATAATGCCTTTCGTTATTGTAGAAATCTCAAGACAGTTATTATCTCTGAGGGATTAACTGCTATAGGCAATAATGTCTTTGCAGAATGTTTCCACCTTGAATCGGTATGCATTCCTGACAGCGTGACTTCTATAGGCGAAGGTGCCTTTTATGGTTGTGAATGTCTTGAGTCGATCAATATTCCGTCTGGAGTGACCACCATTAAGGATTTTGTCTTTTATA
>JAFQVZ010000182.1 GCA_017407765.1 Clostridia bacterium
ATGAAAGGGAGGTAAATGCTTTATGAATGAAAATAAGAATAAGAAAAGCGCCTTCTCTTTCGGCACCGACGCTTTTAAGATGGGCAGCAATCAGGTGGCTTTCTGTGCCGTTGCCATCCTTATCGCAGTTTTCCTTAACCTTATCGTTGGCGGCCTTCCCGCCACGATGACCCAGTTCGACATAAGCGGCCTAGGCCTCTTTACTCTGTCCGATCAGACAAAGCAGATCGCCGAAAAGCTTGACGAGGAGATAAGCATCCATCTCATCGCCGAGACCGGCGCCGAGAGCGAGCAGCTGGTGACACTTCTTGAGCGCTATGAGGCGCAGAGCAGCAATATCAGCATAAACTATGTCGACCCCGTTCTCTATCCCGCCTTCACCACCCAGTACACCGAGAATGTGGTAAACCCCAACAGCGTTATCGTCGAGGGCAGCCGCCGCTCGAAGGTGGTGGACTATTACGAGATCTTCGTTCCCGATGAGGAATATTATATGTATACCGGCGAGATCATGATCAAGGAGTTCAACGGCGAGGGCGCCGTCACATCGGCCATAAGCTATGTAACCTCCGATGTTCTGCCCACCATCTACACCCTTGAGGGCCACGGCGAGATGAGCCTGCCTGCCGGCATCGGCGATACCGTTGCCAAGGACAACTATACCGTCACGCCCCTCAACCTCATGACAAATGATGCCGTTCCCGACGACTGCAGCGTTCTTATGATCGCATCGCCCCGCAGCGACATCACCGAGAAGGAGCTGACAGCGGTACAGACCTATCTCGACAAGGGCGGCAGCGCCCTGCTCTATATCGACTATACCGGAACCGAGATGCCCAACCTCGAGAGCCTTATGTCCCTCTGCGGCATCGACTTCCACAGCGGCATCGTCTGCGAGAGCGACTCGAGCTATTATTACGGAAGCGGCTATAACCACTGGCTGCTGCCCGAGCTGAGCCCCTCTCACGAGATCACAGCGGCTATGGTGCAGAACAAGTCGTTTGCAATGGCGGTCCAGGCAGCCGGCCTGACCGAGAGCGACAGCCACCGCAGCACCCTTAATGTAACTCCCATCCTGATGCAGACCGACGTTTCCTATCTCAAGACAGATCCCGCCGGTTCCACCACCCTCCTCAAGGAGGCGGGCGATATCGACGGCCCCATGAACATCGGTATGGCAGTCACCGAGGCGGTGAACGGCGGCGAGAGCAAGTTCGTCGTTTATTCCACCTCGACTCTTATCTCCGACGAGGCCGATTCGATGGTCTCGGGCGGCAACACCGACCTTCTGATGTCGACCCTTGGCTGGATGACCGGCCATGAGGACAGCATGACCATCCATTCCAAGCCGGTGGATGCCGAGAAGCTGGTGATTCCTGCCGGCGACGGCAACTTCTGGGGCATGGTAATGATCTTTGGCGTTCCCATCTTCGTTCTGGGCGCAGGCATCATCACCGTCCTTGACAGGAGGAAGAAGTAATGAAAAACAAGCCTCTTCTCATCGCGCTGGCGCTGCTGCTGGTGCTGGTGGGAGTATATGCGGCAATGACCCTGGGCGGAAGCGGCGAGGATGAGCACGGCAACGAGCAGGACCTCGAGGCCCTCGCCAAGGGCGACGCCATCGTCCTCACCGAGCACGATGTCAGCCGCTTTGAAAGATTCAGCTACAGCTTCAGGGATGGTGAGACCCTCGCCTTCACCTACAGCGTAAAGGGCTGGAGCGTGGAGGGCGACCCCGAATATCCCATCGACTATTTTCTCGTCGAGGATATCCTCGAGCCCCTCTGCGACGTTACGGCATCGCGCCTTTTGACAAGTGATGCCTCGCTGAAGGCGCAGTATGGCCTTGAGCCTGCCGCCATCACGGTGGAGCTTCGCGACATGGACGGGGTGGAATACACCTACTATATCGGCGACAAGCACCCCACCACCCATCAGTATTACTTCAATATCGAGGGTCAGGACGAGATCTACATGGTGCCCACCGGCGTTGCCATGAATATGGCCAAGTACGACAGCTATGGCAGCCTTATCGTCACCCCCGATTTCCCTGTGGCATCCATGTCGGCCACCGAGAGCGTCGTTGTCGCCAGGGGAACGGAGACCGACACCCTGGTGCGCCTGAGCGAGGGCTCGGACACCTGCTACACCAGCGAGTATACATGGTTCTATGAGGGCGAGGATGGGCTTCAGCCCCTTGACGAGACCTCCTTTATGAACTATTTCAATGCTGTGGCCATGCCCACGGTCCAGTATGCCGTCGACTACTCGAAGGACCCCGCGGTAATGGCAAAATACGGCCTTGCCGAGGGTCAGGAGCAGTATACAGTCACCGTCACCCATGAGGATGCCTCCGAGGGCGTCATCACCGAGGTCTACTACATCGGTCAGGGCGAGGACGGCAAGTCCTACTGCCGCCTTGAGGGCAGCGGTGTTATCGGCTCGATCATCAACAAGTATGAGTTCTTCGACTTTAATATTGACACCTACCGCGCCTGCGACTTCTTCAAGATGAAGACCGACACCATTGATAAGATGGTGATCTCCCTCGAGGGTCAGCGCCATGTTGTGGAGATCGACCGAAGCGGCGAGGATGAGACCTGCACCGTCAACGGTGCCGAGGCCGACAGCGCAAAGATCGCGGCATTCGTCAACGCGCTGAGGAACACGGTTTATGAAGGCAAGGCCGAGGGCGTGCCCGAGGGTGAGCCCTATATGCAGGTAGACTTCACCCGCAGCACCGGCACATTTTCTGAGATGACGCTCAGGCTGTGGGAGTTCGATTCGAACTTCTATATCTCGGAGTTTGCCGGCAACACACTTCTTATAAATAAGCGCGATGTCGAGGGTATTTCGGAGGCCCTCGCGGCACTTGTGGCAAGATAAAAGAAAAAACCACCCTGAGAAGGGTGGTTTTTTCAGGTAATAGGTACTAGTGAAGAGGTAAGAAGTGCCATGCCTTCCCCTTGATGGGGAAGGGGGACCGCCGTACGGCGGTGGATGAGGTGACCTGCGTCCAGTTGGCTGCGGAGCGCTTCGCGACCCCTCATCAGTCACCTTCGGTGACAGCTTCCCCACACGGGGGGAAGCCTTGGGTGCCCAGCGTCGTTCGGCTGCCTCAAACAGAAAACCACCCTGAGAAGGGTGGTTTTTGTCTTATCTAAGCTTATTTATCCAGATATTCCTCGAAGCGTTCGTCATAAGCTGTAGCGCAGACGATGCCCAGAACACCGGGGCCGGTGTGGGCGCCGATAGCGCAGCCGATCTCGCCGATGATGACGTCCTTGAAGCCACATTCGCTCATAAGGCGCTCGCGGATCTCCTTGGCGGTGTCAAGACAGTCGCCATGAACGAGGCCGATGACCTGACGGGAGGGATCGGCAGCCACTTCGCATGTGCGGTTGACGATGCGGTCGATGGACGCCTTGCGGCCGCGTACCTTCTCGATGGCGCTGAGCGAACCCTTCTCGTCGACGATGATGATGGGCTTGATGCCGAGGATCGAGCCGACTGTGGCCGATGTCTTGCTGATGCGTCCGCCCTTGAGCAGGTATTCGAGGGTCTCGACGGTTACGCTGTGCTCGGTGTGGTCGCAGAAGAACTGAGCCGCCTCGATGATGAGCTCTTTGGGTGCGCCATTTGCCTGCATCTGCAGCAGCTTGTATACTACCATGCCGTAGCCGATGGAGGCACACTTGGTGTCGATGATGGTCAGCTTGAAATCGGGATATTTCTCCAGCAGGTCGCTCTTTGCGAGGTTGGCTGCGCCGAAGGTGCCGGCGATGCCGGTGGAGAAGCAGATATACAGCACCTCGTCGCCTCTCTGAGCATAGGGCTCGAAGGCATCGTAGAACATAGCTGCATTGATATGATAGGTCTTTACGTCAACTCCGCTGCGGAGGATGTCGTAGAAATCCTTGGGGAAGATATCCTTGCGGTCGAAATGATCCTCGCCGTTAATGACAACGGGGGTGGGGATCATGTGGAGATCGTATTTATCAATGATCCACTGGGGTGTATCGGAAGCCGAGTCGGTGATGATCTTAAAAGCCATTCTTATAATACCGTACCTTTCTTAATGTCTTGAAAAACTGATGTAATTATATACTGGAAGTCGAGGGGATATCAATAGAATGATTCTTAAGTTAATCTAAACATTTGATAAACCACCGTGACATCGGCGTTCCATAAAGGGTTAAGGCCTCCCTTGCCTCCCTTGTGTAAAGGGAGGTGGGTGAGCAAAGCGAACCCGGAGGGATTGACTGTGGCCTTCCCCTTGATGGGGAAGGGGGACCGCCGTACGGCGGTGGATGAGGTGACCTGCGGCTAACTTGTTGTAAAGCGCTTCGCGACCCCTCATCAGTCACCTTCGGTGACAGCTTCCCCACACGGGGGGAAGCCTTTTCTTGCCTCCCTTGCCTAAAGGGAGGTGCCCCAAAGGGGCGGAGGGATAATGCCTCCCTTGTGTAAAGGGAGGTGGGTGAGCATAGCGAACCCGGAGGGATTGACAGCAAGCCCGGTATATCCCCCAGTCAAAACCTACGGTTTTGCCAGCCCCCTTTAGGCAAGGGGGCCATTTTGCCAAACCTCAGTCAGCTGCGCTGACAGCTCCTCAAGGTGAATTGGCCGTAGGCCAAGAGAGGGTGGCCTGGGCCATTCAAAAGGAGCCTTGGATGCGCCCCCGCAAAAGCCCCCAATATTTAATCGTTTATCTATCTTGCGCCGGATAAAACCATCTGATATAATAGAAAAGTTATAATTTCAAGAATAAGAGGTGCATAAATGTCCAAGCTTTCAAATCTCTTTGCGGCTCAGGATATGACC
>JAFQVZ010000020.1 GCA_017407765.1 Clostridia bacterium
CCGTTGTTCTCGATTTTTTTAACGATAAAGCCGACTTCGTCGGAGTGAGCCGAGATCATCAGTGTAGGGCCGGGCAGGCCGCCGTCCATGCGGACGATAAGATTGCCGAGACCGTCGACATGGCACTCGCTGGCCTTGTCCTTAAGACGGTCGCGCAGATAGCGGATAACATCGTATTCGTGGCCGCGGGCCGAGGGGATGGATGTAAGTGTTTCGATGAGCTTGTTCATAATTAACAGTCTCCCTTTATATATTTTTACTTGTTTCGATTATACCATGCCCTGCGATAATATTAAAGCAGTTTACAACAGTTTTGTAGATTTTACGCGTGCCCAATGGTATAATATAAATATTAAAGGAACCATCCACGAACAGAAGGAGTTCATAATGAATATACACAAGCCAATGAATGACAATCAGGAGCCTTCTTCGGCCATTTCTGCCGAAATGATGAAGGATTTTCTCCGCGAGATGCAGGTCTATCGCTCGGCCATCAAGGAGATGAAGACCAAGCTTGAGAATCTTGACGACAGTTTTCATGTCCATTATGAGTACAACCCCATCCATCATATCGACACCCGCCTCAAGAGCCCTCAGAGCATAGTTAAGAAGCTCCACAAGAAGGGCAAAGAGGTAAATCTCGAGAATATGCGCGAGTATGTCAGCGATATCGCAGGTGTCCGAGTTATCTGTAACTATGTGAATGACCTTGAAAAGGTCGCCGAGATCCTTCTGGGCCAGGATGACGTTACCCTGATCCGCCGTAAGGAATACCACCGTATCCAGACCCCCAACGGCTATCGCAGCCTTCATCTTGTTGTGTCGATCCCGGTATATCTTGCCTATGAAAAGCGCGATGTAAAGGTAGAGATCCAGATCCGCACCATCGCTATGGACCTCTGGGGCAGCCTTGAGCATGAGCTCAGGTACAAGAACAAGTCGGGAGCCGAGGTGCCCGAATACCTCTCCGACAGGCTCTATCATTGTTCGCAGGTGCTTAAGGGCATCGACGAAGAGATGCAGGAGATATACGACGAGATCAAAAAACTAAGCGACTGATGCAGAAACGGAGCTGTCGCAGAATGTAAAAGTTCTGCGGCAGCTTTTTTTAGTTCACGTTATTTTGCAACGCGCCCTTTCTTAATCAGTTACATTCCCACCATGCGTATCAATTTGTACCTGAGCGGAACATTTACACGGCGGCATCCATGGAAAACTCCCTTTGGAAACAACATATATTTCTCAGGAGAAATATTGATTACAAGTTTTTTGCATCCTTCAAAGGCTTTTTCGCCTATGGATACAATACTGTCTGGAATACTAAGCTCAGCAAGAGCAGAACAGCCATAAAAGGCATGGTCAAAAATATCCATTACGCCATTGCAGAGGGTAATCTTTTTAATTTTATGGCAATCCTTGAATGCTCCGGATCCTATATAGCTTACACTGCCTGGAATATCAATAGTTTCAAGACTACTGCATCCATAAAAAGCACATTCATAGATGAAATTCACCCCTCTGGATATAGCCACTGACTGAAGACTTCTGCATTCTGCAAAGGTGTAGTATTCTATAATTATTACACTCTCCGGGATTTCTAAAGATTTTAGACTACTACAACCGTGGAAAGCATGGCCTCCTATAGTTGTTACTCCCTCGGGAAAAATAATAGATTTAAGGCAAAAGCACCCATAGAAAGCATAATTACGAATTGTGGTTACTCCCTCAGGGATAACTGCCGAGCTGAGTGCAGTGCAGCCATAGAAAGCATGGCTTCCTATAGTCGTTAACCCCTCGGGGAAAATAATAGTTTCAAGGGAAATGCACTCATAGAAAGCATAATTACCAATTGTGGTTATTCCCTCAGGGATGACAGCCGAGCTGAGTGCAGTGCAGCCATAGAATACGTTGTCTTTGATAATGCCAACTCCGGATGGTATATTCACCGATATAAGCCTTTCGCAGCCTGAAAAGGCACCGCTACCAATAGATGTAACGCTGTCGGAGATTTTAATCGACCGGAGATTCTTACAAAGAGAAAAGGCCTTCTCGCCAATCGCGGTAATTCCCTCATGAATCGTAATCGATTTAAGGCTGCTGCAGTTATAAAAGACAAAATCCTTAATGGTGGTCACTCCGGTCGGAATATTGATCGACTTAAGACATTCGCAGCCAGCAAAAGCCCTGTCACCAATAGATGTAACGCTGTCAGGTATCACTATAGAGGTAAGGCTGCTGCAGCGGCTGAAGACTTCATTTTCTATGACGGTCACTCCGGACGGAATATTGATCGACTTAAGACATTCGCAGCCAGCAAAAGCACTGTCACCAATAGATGTAACACTGTCTGGAATTGCAATTGACCAAAGGCTTCTACAGTTATAAAAGGCAGAATCCTTAATGGTGGTCACTCCAGACGGAATATTGATCGACTTAAGA
>JAFQVZ010000183.1 GCA_017407765.1 Clostridia bacterium
AAGCTTGAGTTCTTCCTCTGTATACTCGGGCAGGGGAACGAGCCGGAGATTCTTGTCGAGAGCACGCTCGAGGGGAACGTTGTTTACGACATTGGAGCAGGCCTTGATGAACTCATACTCAAGTGTTGTCTCGGTCATGAGAGCAGCGCCCTGAGCGATCTTCATAACACGGTCGTGCAGTTCCTTAGCCTGTGCATTCTTGGGGGCACGGATGAGGTAGAGGACCTCGGCATAGGGCTGAACAACATTGGGAGAGAAGCCGCCCGAGTTGGTGATGGCATAGTGTACGCGTGCCTCGGGGATCATGTGCTCACGCAGGAACTGAACACCGATGTTGAGCAGCTCGACTGCGTCGAGGGCGCTGCGGCCGTTATGGGGGTCGCCTGCAGCATGGGCGCTGATGCCGTGATATTTGAACTTGACCTGGATATTTGCGAGGGAGCTGTTGTTGGAAGCAATGTTCTGCGAGCCGGGATGCCATGTGATGGCTGCATCGAGGCAGTCAAACACGCCTTCTCTTGCCATGAATGCCTTGCCGGAGCCGCCTTCTTCGCCGGGAGTGCCATAATAGATGATTGTGCCGCTGGCGCCCGACTCCTTGAGGTATTCCTTAACTGCAATGGCAGCAGCCAGCGAGCCGATGCCCAGCAGGTTGTGTCCGCAGCCGTGGCCGGGCTTACCTGCATCATAAGGTTCCTTATGTGTGCAGCCTGCGACCTGATTGAGGTTATCGAGGGCGTCATATTCACCGAGGAGGCCGATAACGGGCGAGCCGCTGCCGAATGTGCCGGAGAAAGCGGTCTCGACATCGCCGATGCCCTTGGCTACTGTGAAGCCTTCGGCTTCGAGGATAGAGCAGATCTCATTCATCGACTGGTGCTCGCGGAAAGCCATTTCGGCATAGCCCCAGATGTTGTCGCTGGCCTGAGTCAGCATACCTGCTTTCGAATTGATGCATTCAATGATCTTTTCGATGCTCATAATTTATCATCCTTTACAAAATATTTTGACTGTTTTATGCATAATGGACAAAAATAAAGCCATATGCTTTAATAATTATAACATGGTTGACCATTCGCGTAAAGGTTAAATATATTTTTTGCCGTTTTCCGGATGAATGAAAGTTATTAAAGAATAAGGTTGACACAGCCTTTGATTTTCGGGTATAATATATAGGCTGTAAACATATCCAGATGTAGCGCAGTTGGTAGCGCGCCTCGTTCGGGACGAGGAGGCCGTGGGTTCGAGTCCCGTCATCTGGACCATGTTGAAAAAGGACTGCCGATCAAAAGGCAGTCTTTTTGTTTATGCAGGACGTGAACCCACGGCCGACGATCTAATAAATGCGTCAGCGGCCAAGCAGTGTACCCGCGGCAGCGGTACACTGCTATGGGTTCGAGTCCCGTCATCTGGACCCAATATGCACGATTGATCACGAAAGGTGGGGCTGAATAAGTCCCGCCTTTTATTGTAGCGGTGGAAAAATCGATAATTATATTGTATAATTGACTCAATATATAAGGATTTACAGAAAGGGATAATCATGGCATTCAGATTGATCGACATTGAAAATTGGGAGCGTAAAGAGTTTTACGAGCATTTTATCAACCAGGTGGTATGTACATATTCTGTTAATGTCAATCTTGACATTACGAACCTGAAGAATCACAGACTCTATCCTGCAATGATTTGGTTAATTACCAAAACAGTTAATGAAATGCCCGAATTTCGCACTTCTCTGACCTCGGAAGGGCTCGGTATTTACGATGATATGCATCCCATGTACACGGTGTTCAATCGTGAAAAGAAAAACTTTTCAGGTATCTGGTCTTATTTTTCGGAAGATTATGATATTTTCCTGAAGAACTATGAGCTTGACTCCGAAACATACAGCACCTCCACCCGTTACACACCCAAAGATGGAACACCGGCCAATTCATTCAACATTTCTATGATCCCGTGGCTGGAATTTTCCGCGTTCAACATAAATGTTTTTGATGACGGGCATTTCCTGTTACCTATTTTCACAATGGAAAAATACTTTGAACGGGATGGCAAACGCATGCTTCCGCTTGCAATACAGGTACATCATGCTGTCTGTGATGGGTATCATGTCGGTCTGTTCGTCGAGAAGCTACAGAATTATATTGACCAGTTTATTTGAATATAAATTATCTATGCAGGACGTGAACCCACGGCCGACATATTTGGAGGTGTGATTCTATGCAGGAGATCGTTGCAAAGCTGACAGCAAAAGATGATAAATATGCCTGTGCCATTGCTGACAGAATTATCTCGGAAAGTCAGGCAACCGATGAATGGTATGAATATTTCGATGCGTTCGCATCTTTGCTGAACCATCCAAAATCATTTGTCAGGAATCGCGTGCTGTATATTCTTGCCGCAAATGCACAATGGGACGACGAAAATCGTTTTGATGCTATTCTTGATGATTATCTTGCCCATGTCACTGATGAAAAGCCGATCACCTCAAGGCAATGTATAAAAGCTCTTGCACAGGTGGGAAAGGCAAAGCCGCAGTATATTACAAGAATATTGGATCGTTTACATAATGCTGATCTGACAAAATATAAGGACAGCATGCGCCGCCTGATCGAGCAGGATATGGCCGAAACTGAGAGAATACTGGGAACAATCCTTCTGTAGGCTCAGTCAAAAGGGCAAAAGGAGGCATTGATATGAAAAAACTGCTTATCATAATGCTTGCTGCGGCACTTATGCTTAGCTTTACCGCCTGCCGCGAGGGTTCTTCGCCCGGCGGCGAACCAAACAACAACGAAACATCCGAAGAGCCTGTTTCCAAGCTCGATTCGGTAGAGTTTAAGGCAGACCAGCTCTATGCTGCGGCATATCTCGGCTATCAGGAGATAGAGGATTTGGCTCATTATGCCGAAAAATATCTCGACAGCGATAATATACCTATCCACTATTTTTCGGACGGAGAGTATTACCTCATAATCCCAAGATATGAGGGCATGGAGGTCACACTCTACCGCAACAGTATCGAAACGGGGGAGAAAACAAAGGTTTATGAAGCTTCCGAATGCACCCCGTTCATAATTAAATGCAATATCAGCG
>JAFQVZ010000184.1 GCA_017407765.1 Clostridia bacterium
TACTTACAAGGCTGCTTCTTCGCTGCACTTCAGCACAGTCCAATTACTTCCATAAAACATCAAAAACAGCCATCAAACGACTTTGTATACTTAATTGTAAAGCCGAATTACTTGCTCGGTTTTTTCAACTTGTCGTATTATTTAGTCTGCGAAAAACACGGCCTTTTTATACCGTTTTGTAATCCGGAAGAGGTGTTGATATTATTTTCAAAAGTATACTTAACAATGGATTTTTCTATCATTCCGAAGTATCGCTGTCGTTTTTTCTGTACTTCGGGTCAATTCTACCATCTGCAGCAAGTACTTAAAGATCATCATTATTAAATAATACCACTTCTGATTTTATATGCATATAAAATCAATATTTAAAGAGTGGAGATACATATAAAAACAGCCCCCTTAAAAAGGAGCTGTTTTCATAAATCATTCGTATTTAAGCGACATAGGATCGATATATTCGCCGTTGCGGAGGACCTCGAAATGGAGGTGGACAGCCATAGCGCTTTCGCTTTTATTTGTGGTGCCGGCACACCCTATTTCCTGCCCCATAGAAACCGAATCACCTTCAGAAACAGCGGGTTCGGGAGCAAGACCGCAGTAGCGGCTTTCAAGCCCGTCTTCATGGGAGAGGACGATAACCGTGCCCATCAGAGGGTCGTCAAACACTTCGCTCACACTTCCGTCGGCAATGGCAAGAATACGGTCGCCTTCGGCACACGAAATATCAGCTCCGCAATGAGTACGCCAGTCGCCCATGGTCTCATCAAACAGCAGCCGGTCGTCAGAAAAGCCGCGTATGACCTCGCCGCTTACCGGGAAGGTGTATTTGGGGCTTCGCTTAAAGATCCATGTCTCGGCAGCCTCTCCCCTCCCCTGCTCATCCTCTATCTTATTTTCTTCGGCAGGCTGCGGCGCTTCTTCCTGTTCTTCCTCAGCAGGCCCTTCTTCGTTATCTTTAAAAGTAATATCAGCCTCTGGTATCTCCTGCGGCTTTACCGTCTGAGCTTCGCCCGATGAAGGCAGGCCACCTTCAAGAGAAATATCATAATCATCACTGTTGGCCGCATCAGGGCCGGAATACAGAACATAACCCGAAATGCCGATGGCGAAAACGCACAGCATAAGGATTATGTAGAATCCTTTGTCGTCTGTAAACCATGCAAGCTTTGACTTTAGTTTATCTTTGTTGTTCATAACAGCACCTCCGAGCATATTATCTACTCGGAGGTGCCTTATTATTCATATCATGTTTTAATGGTCAGTTCGACCCCGGTATAATACCACTTTATAATCTCTTCGCATTTTTTCCCCTGCTCGGCAAGTGCTTTTGCGCCATACTGACTCATGCCTACGCCGTGTCCATATCCCGTAGTTGAAAAAACCAGCTCATCTCCATTTACAGAATATGTAAAATTAGTGGAATCCATACCCAGGACCTGCCTGAGCCATGTGCCCTCTACCCTGACTCCGCCGACTGCCACATCGATTATCCCGCCTGCCTCCGAACGCTGAGAAGCCTTGAACCACTTGTCAGGCGAGGATGAAAGATCCATCTCGGGATGGGCCTCAAGCATTTTTTCCCTGAACTCTTCCTGACTTATGCGCACTTCACCCTTATATCTGGGCGATGCCTCGCTTCCGGGGCTCTCGACGCTCACCAGATAAGGCGTCTCATTGCCCCACACCGCAGCCGCACTCTCGGTACGCTCGGAAGATGTGGAATGGAACACCGCCGCAATGGGCTGTCCGCCATAAGTAGCGATAATTCCGCAGGTGTCGTCAACAGCTTTGCCTATTTTATCAAGATAGAAATCAGCCTCATTGCCCCATTTCTTGTCAGCTTCGCTCTCAAGTTCGCACCATGCCTTACAGTGGGTATGATCGGCGCACAGCTGTGCTCCATGATGACTTTCAGGGATCGACATTCCGTTTTCATAAAGTGAAAGCTGATAAAGCGTATAGGTTCGAGCAGCCAGCGCCTGTGCCTTGAGAGCCTCCTCGGGGAAAGATGCCGGCATTTCGGCGGCCACTACTCCTCTCAGATACTTATCAAGAGGCAGCGTGAGCACCTCTTCGCCGTCCCAAAGGGTTATCTCCGTGCGGCTGTCAAAGGTGTCCTTTTCTTCGGTATCGGTTGGTGTGTTCCCCTGCTCGATCTCGGCGATCCCACCCGGGCCCACCGTAAACAGCGGTATAAGATAGACAAATGCCATCAAAAATATCATTACTGTAAGCAGCCTTTTCATTTTTCTTCCTTTCACTAAAAGTTTTCTGTTTTTTCCTGTAAACTATGGTATACTATGTATTAGGCAAAAATACAGCTTGCCCATTTCTCTATTATTCTATGCAGGACGGATTCTATATTATGAAAACTAATCAGAAAATCTTTGGTCTGATCGCTGCACTTGTGCCCGGACTTGCGCTGGGTGCATGGCGCGCCCTTTCTTATCCTTATGGCGGCGAACCGACCCTCTATTACATTATGATCGCAGCCTCCATGCTTATTCTCGCCTTTCTGAGCATTAAAATCGGCTCTCAGCCGGCCCCCGAACATCAAGAGACAAACGATATGTTCAAAACCGCTGTTGTACTGGCATCACTGCTTAGCATCGCTGCTGCCTGCCTCAGGGCATACGCCATGGTAGGCTCGCCCATCAACGTCATTTCGGTGGTATGCACCGGCCTTCTGTTTGTTTCGGCCACCGGCATGATCACCATGATATCCAAAAACACAGATGCCGAAACTTCGGCTGTAATGGCCTCTGCTCCGATTTTCTTTGCAGGAGTGTATCTTCTTGACTGCTACAGAAATATCGCCTCAAAAGCCTCTGTGATCCGAGAATACGGCATCGAGATGGCTACCATCTCTTTTATTCTCCTCGCGGCCTATTTTGTGGCTTATATGCGTTTCAAGGATCGCTCCGGCAGCTTTGCCATCAGCTTCTCGGTGATGGGCGCAGTTCTCTTTGCCGGCATCAGCCTTACAAGCTTCATCTTTTCGCTGCCCGCAAGCCCCTATCCCTTTGGCCTGTCTGATGTGCTTGCAGTGGTGTCGATAGCCCTCTACAGCGCAGCATGGTATCTCTGCGCCCCTCCCAAGTACGAAGACCCCAACGAAAACGAAGAGGAAAGCTTTGATGAAGAGGATATTCCGGATCACTGTGATCCCTCCGATATTCCTTCTGTTGAAGAGATCATCGAAGAATACCGTGAGATCGAAAAGAAGATTGAAAACTGATATTATCCGAAAAGCCTCCCGCAGGGGAGGCTTTTCTTCTATCCGGGGTATTGATTATTTCTTCTCCCACTGATCAATGGCATCTTTAATGCCCAGATCACCCGCCGATCGGCCGTATTTATCAACCTCACCGCGGCTTCTGGGGCTGTGGGTGATGCAGCCGGCACCGTTGATGCAGCCACCTACACAGGCCATGCCCTCGATGAAGTTGCCGCCGAGGGAACCGTGGCGAGCCTTAAGCAGAGCGGCGCGGCATTCCTCAATGCCGTCACACATAATTGGCTTGAGATCGAATCCAACTACCTCCTGCTCGTCCAGCGCACGCCTTACCGCTTCGGTCAATCCGCCGCTGCGCGCAAACACACGTCCAAAGCCGGAAGCTCCGCCAAACTCTACCTCTTCAAGCTCGCTTAGGATGATATCACGGCTGTCATACAGCGCCTGAAGCTCTTCAAAGGTAAGGACATAGTCAACATAGGGTCTTACCTCGGGCCTGAGTATCTCAGACTTCTTTGCCACGCAGGGACCGATAAAGACCACCTTGGCATTGGGCTCACGTTCCTTGATCTTCTTGCCAAGATAAGCCATAGGCGACATATTATGGGACTTATGCTCAAGCATATCCTTCTGGTGCTTTTCAATATATTTTACAAATGCGGGGCAGCAGGAACTTGTCAGGAATCCCTTCTCAACCAGCTCTTTAGCCTCTTCCATGCCACCATATCGGCACCGAGCGCGACTTCGAGAACATCATCGAAGCCCAGCTTGCGAAGGCCTGCTGCGACCTGGCCCAGCTTAACATCACGGAACTGGCTGGCGATGGCAGGAGCCACAATTGCATATACCTTGTTGTTTTCGGGATCCTCAAAAGCCTTTTTAAGCGCCTCAACAACAGCGATAATATATGTCTTGTCGGAAATAGCGCCGAAGGGACACTGGTATACACAGCTGCCGCATTCAATGCACTTGCTGTCGTCGATAACGGCCACCATGTCCTCGTTCATCGAAATGGCATTTACCTTACAGCTTCTGATGCAGGGGCGCTTACGGTTGGTGATGGCCTGATAAGGGCACACCGAGGCGCATTTGCCGCACTCGATGCATTTGCTCTTGTCGATATGAGCCTTCTGGTTCTCATCAAAATAAATGGCTCCGCGGGGACAGGCCTCCTCGCAGCGATGGGCAATACAGCCTCGGCAGTCGACCGAAACTTCGTATCCGCCTACAGGACATTCGTCGCAGGCGATATCAATTACCTTTATGACGCTGGATTCATCGTCCTTGATGCCGTCTATGGCTATCTGAATACGCTCGGCAAGGATGGCACGCTCTTTATATACGCAGCATCGCATGGTCGGCTTGGGACCGGGGGCGATCAGCTTGGGAATACTGGTAAAGCTCTGGAGCAGAGTATTATCAAAAGCATGACGGGCGACCTCGCGCAGAACGCGGTATCTCAGGTACTGGACTTTTGTATCAAATCTTTGCATGGGTATTTCCCCTTTTTCAATTCTTTACTATATCATATCATTGATTTTCACTGTTTTCAACAGCCATAAAAACATCTGATAGCGATGTATTCCTGCATCGAAAAGTAAAATA
>JAFQVZ010000185.1 GCA_017407765.1 Clostridia bacterium
TGAGGAAGGGCGCCTTGAGCTTGCCTACGCCGTGCTCGGCCGAGACGGCGCCGCCCATTTTGGTGACGGTCTGGGCCCATGCGGCAAAAATCTCCTTGCCGCGGCGATGATCTTCGGCATTTCGGGGAAGGATATTGACATGGAGGTGGTTGTTGCCGATGTGGCCCCATGTGGCATATTCGAGCCCCTCTTCTTTAAGGACCTCGCGGTAGAGGGCGGTTATCTCTCTGAGATATCGGTCGGGCACCGACATATCGCTGCCCAGCTTGGTGATGACGGGGTCGATCCTGCGGCGCTGGTCGATAAGCATATTTACGCTCTCGGGAACGGCGTGGCGGAAGAACTGAAGCTTGTCGCGGTCGCCGCCCGTGCGCGCCACCCATGTGTTATAGGGGCTGGCCCCGCAGCGCGCCATAAGGTCGCCCACCTCGATGGTGTGCTCATAGGCCTCCTCCTCGCTCTCGCAATGGAGCTCGACATAGACGGCGCAGCCATAGCGCTCGTCGATGGGAGGCAGCGATGAAAAGGCGGGGCTGTTCGCCCTCTGGGATCTGAGGATGTCGAGGGCATGGGGGTCGAAGTATTCAAAGGATGCGGCACAGTCAAGTAAATGACGGGCATCAATGACGAAATCGGTGGCCTGCTCTTCGCTCTGGAAGAAGCAGGTTATGCCCCAGATAGAGGGGGGCAGAGGCATCAGCATGATCTCGATCTCGGTGATAAGGCCGAGGGTGCCGTCAGAGCCGATAAAGAGGTCGACGGCATCCATATCGCTCTCTATGTAATAGCCCGATGCGTTCTTGGTGTGGGGCATATTGAAGGTGGGCAGCTCGAGGGTGATGGTATATCCGTCGTCGCAGCTGAGGGTGAGCTTTCGGCCCTCGGCAAAGGTCCGGCCGCGCACAAGGGTCAGGGGGTGTCCCTCGGGCAAGATGACCTTGAGGCCGTTTATGTGTCCTCTTACGGGGCCGTATTTATAGCTGCGTGCGCCCGACGCGTTGCAGGCCACCATGCCGCCGATGACGGCCGAGGTCTCGGTGGGGTCGGGGGTAAAGAACTGTTCGCGGTCTTTACGGAAGCTTTCATAGACCTCGAGGGAGGCAGCATCCCAGCCGCTTGTGTCAAAGCGCTTCATTTCGAGGTCCTTGCGCAGGCGCGAGAGGATAACACCGGGCTGGAGCCTTACGGTGTATCGGCCGCGAGCCATGCCCATGCCGAGAGGTTTGTCCATCTTTGTGGTGTTGAGGATAAGGCCGCCTCCCGGAACGGCGCCTGCGGCAAGGCCGGTGCGTCCGCCCTGGATGGTTATGGGAAGGCCTTCGGCATAGGCCTCCTGCATGACCTCGAGGGCCTCGGCGTGGTTTTTGGGGAAGGCAACAAAGGCGCACGAGCCGGTCGAGCGCGATTCGTCGCGCAGATATTCGGAATATTCTTCGGTATAGGGTCGTATGAGCTTGCTTTCCAAAGAGATCCCTCCTTGATGATGATCTGATGTATGTCGTGGGGCAGGGGATATCCCGCCCTGAGATATTTGATGGGATAATTCTCCCTATAGTGTTATTTTAGCACAGCTTTCAGGATAAACAACTTAATCTTTACAAAAAAATGATAAGGTAATATAATGAATTTATTAAGAAAAGGAAGGGAGGCGCAAAAGGCCTTTTTCTCACCCCGGAAAAGGGTTTGTATCTTCAGGGCAGAGTGAAAATCTCGACTGGCGGTAAAGTCCGCGAGCTTAGGCTGATTCGGTGAAACTCCGAAACCAACGGTATATTCCGGATGAAAGAAGATATGAACAGCGAAAGCTAAATACAGGTCATATCTCGTAAGGAGAAATATGAGAAACAACAAAAACAGGCTGTCTGCCAGAACCATGGTCTCGGTGGCTATGATGGCGGCTGTGTCGTTCGTGCTGATGCTCTTTAACTTCAGCGTGCCCTTCATGCCGGCCTTCATCAAGCTGGATATTGCCGAGCTTCCCGCTCTTGTCACTTCCTATGCCCTCGGCCCGTTGGCCGGCGTGGCGGTGTGCTTCATCAAGAACTGTCTCCATCTGTTCAACACCTCGACGGGCGGAGTAGGCGAGCTGTCGAACTTTATCCTCGGCGCTTCCTTTGTCTTCACGGCAGGTATGTTCTATAAGCGTAAGAAGAACCGCACCAGTGCCCTTGTGGGCGCGGTGATCGGCGCGCTGTGCATGGCGGCCATCAGTGTATTTTCCAACTATTATATCGTTTATCCGGTATATACGGCCTTTATGCCTCTCGAGGGCATCATCGCGGCCTATCAGGCCATTATCCCTTCGGTCGATAACCTTTGGGAAGCCCTCGTGATCTTCAATATGCCTTTTACCTTCTTCAAAGGCATGCTTGTCACCGCGATCAGTTTCCTGATCTATAAAAAAATAGCTCCTATACTCAAGGGGAAATAAAAGGATAAATAAGCATGCCTTTGACGGCCCATCAGGGCCGCGCCGGCAGTCCGGCGAACGATTTTCGTTGATTCATTCATCGAAAATCTATTTGATCAAAAAGGGGTCCTCGCAAAATCGAAGATTTTGTGGGGAACATGCTGGTTACAGGAATCAGTTTCCTGATCTATAAAAAAATAGCTCCTATACTCAAGGGCAACAAGTAAACATAAAAAGGGGGAGCATCTATCTGCTCTCCCTTTTGTTTCAAAATAACGCAGGAGGAATAAAAATTATGTTTGATCTGCTTATCAAAAACGGCCTTATCGTCGATGGCAGCGGCAGCGCCCCCTACATCGGCTCGGTCGCAGTCAAAGACTCGAAGATAGCCGCAGTCGGCCCCGACGTAAGTGGCGAGGCAGCGCGCGTCATAAATGCCGAGGGCCTTATCGTTTCTCCCGGCTTTATCGATAGCCACAGCCATTCCGACCAGGAGATCCTCCTTGGCCCCGACGGCTATAATATGCTCGAGCAGGGCATTACTACCCAGATCACCGGCCAGTGTGGCATGGGTCCCGTGCCCGCATATCCCGGCCTCTTTGAGGGCATCAGGCAGAAATACGGCCAGGAGAAGGTAGACGAGCTCAACGAGATCTGCTCCAGCTACAAAGGCTTCCTCGAAGCCGTCGAGAAGCTGGATCTTGGCGTCAATATCGCCTTTTATGCCTCCCAGGGCAACATCCGAGGCAAGGTAATGGGCTTCAGGATGGGCGACGCCAACGAAGAAGAGACCGAAGAGATGAAGAAGCTCATGGCCGAGGCCATGGAGGCCGGATTCCTCGGCTTCACATCGGGCCTTATCTATGCTCCCTCCATCTATGCCGGCACAAAGGAGCTTATCGAGATCGCCAAGGTCGCCAATAAATACGGCGGCAACTATGCTTCCCATATCCGCGGCGAAGGCTGCAAGGTCAAGGAGGCCATGCTCGAGGCTATACATATCGGCGAGGAATCGGGCATTCCCGTCATCATCTCTCACCTCAAGGTAAAGGGCAGGCAGTATGAGGGTGAATCGGTCAATATGCTCAAGATCATCGACGACTATAACGCAAAGGGCGTAACGGTGTGGGCCGAGCAGTATCCCTATCTTGCCAGCGCCACCTCGCTCACCAGCCAGATCCCTCCCCAGTTTGCCGAGGGCGGCAACGATAAGATGATCGAGCGAATGAAAGACCCCGCAATGAGAAAAGAGATGGAAAGATGCGTCTTTGAGGAATACGAAAAGTTCGAGAGCAACATCTACGGCGCAGGCTATGACGGAGTTCTCATCACCGAGGCATATCAGACACCACAATATGTCGGCAAGTATATCTCCGAGATCGCCGAGGCCGAGGGCAAGCATCCCTTCGACACTATCTGCGATATCATCACAGCCAATAACGGCGTAGTCCAGTGCAACTATTTCTCACAGAACGAGTCTGACATGCTGCGCATCATTGCCCATCCCAGAGTCATGGGCGGCTGTGACGCATCCAACTATACAGAGCATCAGGACCCCGAGAGGCAGGGCGGCGGCCATCCCAGAGGCACATCCACGATGGTAAGACGTCTCGAGCTTATCCGCGACCACGACCTTCTGCCCATTGAAGAGTCGATCCGCCGCATCACAAGCCTTGCGGCTCAGGTAGCTCACCTTGAGGGTGTCGGCCAGCTCAAGGAAGGCATGTTTGCCGATATCTGCGTATTTGACTATAAGGGCCTTAAGGCTAACTCTGACTTTGTCCATCCCTTCCGCAAGAACGAGGGCATCGAATATGTCGTCGTCGGCGGCAAGGTAGCCGTTGAGAAGGGCACCTTCAACGGCACACGCAACGGCCGCGTTCTCAGGCGCGCCGCCAAAAAGTAAGGAGGAAGTTATGGAAAAGCTTATAAAGGGCACCCATCATATTTCGCTCAAGGCCAACGGCAAAGAGAAGTTTGACGAGCTGGTGCATTTCTATCACGATATCCTCGGCCTGCCCTTCATCCGCAGGTGGGGCGAGGGGGATAAGTCGTCGGCCATGCTGGACACGGGAAACAGCATCATGGAGCTGGGGGCATCGGGCGATGACAACTGCCAGAGCGGCAGCATCCGTCATTTTGCGCTGGCCACCGATCAGGTCGACCGCTGTGTTGAGGTCGTAAGAGCCGCCGGATACAAGATCACCGTCGAGCCCA
>JAFQVZ010000186.1 GCA_017407765.1 Clostridia bacterium
CCTTGGAGAAATGGCGGATGGCCTTTCGCTCGTCCAGCTGGAAAGCCTCGCGGAGCTTCTCGAACCTGTCGAGGTCAAACCTGGGGTATACTCCCCTGTAAAAATCGCGCATATCGCGGATGTTGGCCGAAAGGAAGGCATAAACATCGTCGGAAATATAGGCTATGCGGCCCTTTACCGCCTCGTTTTCATATATATCCTGCCCATCCACCTTAACGCTGCCGCTTTCGGGGCGGTAGATGCCGGTGATATGGCGGATAACGGTCGACTTGCCGCTTCCGTTGGGGCCTACGAGGCCATATATTCCGCCTTTGGGCACATTGAGGCTCAGGCCGTTGAGGGCGCGGTAGCCGTCAAAGCTCTTGATAAGATCCTTTACTTCGATCATTCTTCCTTTCCTCCTTTCTCAGAGATCCTGCGAATAAGTTCATCACAGCTTACACCCATAAGGGTCAGCTGCTCGATGATCGTGTCAAACTCGGTTAAAAGCTGATTCATACGTCCTCTGTCTACCTCCTGCTCGCTGCCGACAAAGCATCCTTTGCCGGGAATGGTGTAGATAAATCCCTCGCCCTCCAGTTCGCGGTAGGCGCGCTGGATCGTGTTGGGGTTGATGGCCAGCTGTGAAGCCAGCTCTCGCACCGAAGGCAGCTTTTCGCCGGGCGCCATTGCCCCCGACAGAATGAGCTTTCGGTAATTATCTTTGATCTGTTCATAGATAGGGCGGGAATCACGGTAGTTAAGTCCTATCAAAATTCCACCTCCGTTTTCGTGTATTAGGTAAGCTGCAACTGTACTAATCATCCTAATACAGTTATAGCACAGATAAACCCACCGGTCAATACCGGTGGGTTTAAGATAGTTTTAAGAATTATTTAAGGTCGAATAATCTTATTAGAACTGCTGTAGGGGCGAGCATTGCTCGCCCGTTCCGATCCTGCTACAAAGCATATACCTGTTTCACAACTCGATATAAAACTTATCTTCAGACCATTTTGACGGATTATTCTCTATATAATCCAATATTTTTTCATAATCTTGCTTGCCACGAACAATATGATCATGAAAAGATTTCTGCCAGACCGAAAAGCCAATCTGTTTTGTAACATATCCCTTCATATGTTGGACGATCCTTGATACTGAAGGAGACGGCATCCTTCGACCATATTCATCCGCATTGATTTGAATCAGCAAATGAACATGATTAGGCATAACAACATAATGATCTACTGATATCACACTATAATATCCATGGATACTTTTTATTGCCTCGTCTACAATTTTTCCATGTGCCGACAGGCAGACTTCCTGCGGGCGAGCACTGCTCGCCCCTACAGATTCCCAGAAATAGTTTCTGTGCTCTTTGGTACATATGGTTATAAAATATGTCCCCGGCAGGCTGTAATCATATTCCTGAAGACGGTTTTTCTTTCTTACAGCTTTATTCTCAGCATTTGTCATCATTCGAATACAACTTCATCCGAAAAACTGAGAGGATATCCGTCGTTGCCAACCTGGGCAATGGTGATGACATCTCCCGGCTCAAGATCGGTGTCGTCGGCCATAAGGGTGTCGGGCGAAAGCTTGAATGTGTCGCCGAAAGGCTCGCCGTTCACAAAGATCATGCTGTAGCCGGTCAGATTTTCGCCCGTTACATAAAGGGCGTCTTCTGTGAGCTCATAGGATGTGATCTTTATCTTGTCAAGGCCCATCTTCATGTCGGCAGGCTCATAGGGCATCATGCCGCCGTAGACCGCCTTTTCGCCATAAAGGATATCGTATTCCAGCAGCTCCAGCTTTTCCTGATAATCGGCATCCTCCGAGCCGGTCTGATGGAGGCCTACTATTACGCCGCCCTCAAGGCCGGCCATGTCGAGCACCTTGGCCGACAGCTGATAGGCCTCGATGTCCTCTTTTTCCGACTGAGCGCCTGTGTTGGTGATGATGAAATAGTCGGTGTCAAACACATCGCCCACCGCAAGGTCTTCGTTCTGAATATCAAGGCTGGGCAGATGGTCGCCGTAAAATACGGCAATATAAGGCTCGCCTCTCGACTCGAGAGCCGTCACAAGCTGAGCGACGAAGAAATCGGTCTCATGGAGCTGATTTGCATAGTATCTCCACTGGTTGGTCTGCTCCAGAGTCTCACAGCCGTATACATCGATGTAATATTCGTCGCTTTCCAGCCTTTCGGTGGGGTAGCGTCCGTGAGGCTGCACCGATACGCCATAGACAAAGTCGCTGCCTTCGGTGGAATCGAGAGCCTTGATGACCTGATCGGTCAGCATGACATCCTTGGGCCAACCAAGGCGGTTCGTGCGCACCTCTCTCATATATTCGATGGCTGTAAAATCGTCGAAGCCGAGGTTGGGATAGACCATGTGGCGGTCATAGAAGGTGCCGTCGTTGTTGTGGATGGCATGGCTTTTGTAGCCATACTCATCGAGGTCGTAGCACAGAGAGGGGCAGACCGACTCTTTAAGGATGGTCTTATATGGGTACTCGCCGGTGCCGAAATAATCGAGGTTCATTCCGGTGAGCACCTCGAACTCGCTGTTTACCGTTCCCGCGCCTATCGAGGGCACGGTGAAAATACCCGACGGGTTCTGGGCCATAAACCTTGTAAAGTTGGGTATGGGGTCCTCCGAGAAGGTTATGTCCTTCATTCGGTTGACATTGAAGAAGGACTCGAGCTGAACGATGATAATGTTGGGGTCATTCAGCTGAACAGCCGGCGGCTCGATATCATCGACGATCTCGCCCAGGATGTCGTCTACAGTCTCATCGCTGTAGTCATCGGGTTCATCAACGCCCTGATCGACAACGCTGGTGACAAAGCAATATACAAAGCCGTAATCACGGTAGGAATCGGCAAGATTGCCGAACACTTCGGGCAGATATCCCACTCCTGTGGCCCATATATGGCATCCGCCAAAGATCAGAGCTGCGATCAGAAGCACAGACAGCTGCATTTTATAATATACCTTCAGCTTGGGCGCCTTGATGTAAAGGATCACCATGAAAATGATAAACACCGCAGCACTTGCAAACATGAGCACTATCTGCCATGTCTTCATGTATATATGCATGACATCAAAGGCCGATTTGATGTTGAGGAAGTCGGCCGCACAGAAGGGCGTGACTCTCATAAACAGCAGCACGCAGTTGACGAGGCCGCCGCACAGCCAGATACAGGCCATCAGCAGCATGGTGAATATCCTCTTCTTAAAGAGGGTCGATATCACCATAGTCACCGCGATCAGCAGGCTGTTATGGATAAAGGGAACGGGAGCTGCAAAGATATGCTGAAGCCCCTTGAGAACAGAATGGCGGCTGAGCATCTCGATGATAAGATTTATAAAGGGAGAAATGCATATTGCAAGGATAAGGCAATGCCGGTCGATCATGTCGGCCGTCAGCTTTCTTATTCTGCCGAAAAACCCGGTTTTATCTTTTTCTTTTGCCTGCATATCTTCACCTCCCCTTTATAAAAAAGCTATAACCAAATCCTATATCGTGATTATATATCATCGGATTTCTAAATCAAGCAAAAATCTATAAATTATTTTTTAAGAATATTTTGTTATGGTAAAACATCGCCGTTCGTTATATAATCGAGTTATCAAAACAACCAAAAGGAGCTGTATTTCTTATGTTTGATCTGATAATCAAAAACGGCATTGTTGTCGACGGCACAGGCGCACCCCGCTTCAAGGCCGATGTAGCTGTCAAGGACGGCATCATCGCAAAGATCGCCCCCTCTATCGAGGACGAAGCAAATAAGGTGATCGATGCCTGCGGCAAGATCGTCGCCCCCGGCTTCATCGACACCCACACCCATTCCGACGGTTCGGTGTTCAACCCCGAATCGACCGGCTATAACCATCTGGAAGACGGCGCTACCACCGAGATCGCCGGCCAGTGCGGCAGCTTCCCCGCTCCCTACTACGGCGACTATAACCCCACATCGGGCCTCTCCGAAGAGGAGTATGCCAAGGTATGTGAAAGCTATACCTCTTACTTTAAGTATGTAGAAAGCATCCCCCACGGCGCAAATATGGCCTATTTTGTAGGTCAGGGCCCCATCCGCGGCAAGGTAATGGGCCATGGCGAAGGCGTTCCCAACGAAGAGCAGCTCCAGCAGATGCGCGACCTGATGCAGGAAGCCATGGACTGCGGCGCCCTGGGCTTCTCCACCGGCCTTGTATACACCCCCTCGGTTTTTGCAGGCACAGAAGAGCTTATCGAGATCGCCAAGGTCGCTCATAAGAACGGCGGCCTCCACACCACCCACCTCCGCGGCGAAGGCAACCAGCTCAAGGATTCTATCGAAGAGGCTATGGTCATCTCCCGCGCCAGCGGCATCCCCCTCAACATCTCCCACATCAAGGTCATCGGCCACCACAACGAGGGTATGAGCGCCGACATCATCAAGTATATCGAAGAGAATCAGAAGGCCGGCCTGACAGTCTGGGCCGATCAGTACCCCTTCACCGGCGGCTCGGCTCCCCTCATCAGCCAGATCCCTCCCAAGTATCTGACCGAGGGTAAGGACATCAGCCTCCGCAAGCTGGCCGAAAGCAAGGAGCTGCGCGACATGGCCGAATGGTCTATCTTCAACGAAGCAGCCGAGTTTGAGAGCAACATCTATTCGGCAGGCTATGAAGGCTGCCTCATCGCAGGCGCATATAAGACCCAGGAGCACGTTGGCAAGACCATCGCTCAGTTGGCTGCCGAATGGGGCAAGGAGCCCTTCGACACAGTTGTCGAGCTGCTCGCGCAGAACGAGGGCATCGTTCAGGGCATCTACTTCTCCCAGAACGAGAGCGACCTGCTGAACTATCTGGCTCAGCCCTGGGTAATGGCAGGCTCCGACTGGTCTGACTATGCTGCTCCCGTCGATCCCGAAAAGCGCGCAGGCGGCCATCCCCGCGGCATGGCTACAATGGTCCATCGTCTTGAGCTGGTCCGTGACCACGGCATCGAAAGCCTTGAATCGGCAGTCCACCGCATCACCGGCCTGCCCTCCGAGGTCTATGGTCTGCCCAGCATCGGCAAGCTGCAGGAAGGCAAGGCAGCCGACATTACAATCTTTGACTATGCGGCTCTCAAGTCCAACTGCGACTATGACTATCCCTTCCGCCGCAACGAAGGCATCGACTACGTCATTGTAAACGGCGCTGTAGCGGTAGAAAACGGTCGTTTCACAGGTGTTAAGAACGGCAAAGTTCTTAAGATGCAGAGATAATCATTATTACATAACGAAAAGCCG
>JAFQVZ010000187.1 GCA_017407765.1 Clostridia bacterium
ACCGACCTGGGAGACATCCTCCATCCGGTTGGAACAGGGTCGGTATCGGCGGCAATAAGTGCCTCTATTTCGCGGCTGTAAAGCTCCTCGGCAGTCTGTCTCAGAATATTTATTTCAGACATATTCAGCTCTCCTGTTCATTTTCAAATTGGCTTATAAGCTGCGCGACCTGATCTCGCGGCCAGTAGTTATGAACTATTTTGATTATATTCTTACTGTAGGACATAAGATCAAGTTTCCTAAGTTCATCGGCCTTATCTTTCCCTGACATGGGAATGCTGTGCAGCAGAGCTCTCAGATAATAGAAGTCAAGTTCTCTGCTTCTGTCACAGCAGTCTACCAAAACGCCTTTCCATTCCTTCCAGCCGCAGCCTACCAGTATACCTGCATAATTCTTGAGAGCGCCTGTTTTACGCAATCTTTTATAAAAATAGGGTGCCATTATTTCCTTGAGTTCAGGATCGTTATAATCCATAAGACGTATTAATGCCCATTCGGCAAATATCGGATGATCTCTGTATCCTTCACCGTCAGAACTGATTTTGGGATCAATAAAGAGTTTAAACCAACGATTATCAATTCGCGGGATCGCAGCCTCACATCTACCCCAGCGCTTTCCATCAAAGTCATAATATCCAAAACACAGAGCATGGCCATTTTCCTGCTTTACGATTCTGTTAAGGCCGCAGATAACACCAAGCCTATAGCTCTTTTCTTTATTGCTTTCTTTGCGGAACAGGCCTTCGCGAACGATCCCCGCCTGATATTTATCATAAAGCTCAGAAGCCGAAAGCCTGAGCGCATCCAGTTCAAACCTGAGTTCGTCGGCAAAGGCTTCGTCGTTTTCGGCAATTATCTGTGCCGCTTCAAACATGGGATCAACCGGCCAGTTCACAAGAGCGCAGCAGAAATAGGTTTCTACCCAGTCATAAAGAGAATAGGTCTGATCCATCTTGGTAAACTCAAAGCTTAAATCGACCTTGATTTTTGAAAACTCATGATATTTTGAAGCTGCCCACTTCCAGAAATCGACCGCATAATTGCATCGATTGAACATAAGGGCATATAGTCCCTTAACAAAGCACTGCAGCAATTCTACAGGTGGCAAGCCATCCACGATTTTTTCTGAAAGTTCAACAAGCTTTTCTGATATAAGCTTTGCTGCCCATCCGCTGTCTGCACTGTGAAGAAACTGAATATCATTGGGTTCTTTATCAAGATGCTCACGCCAGAACTCTGCGCATACATTATCATCCATTTTTGCCATCGCGCGAATGGCAGCTTCCTTAGTCTTTCCACGCTCTTTGCCTGCAAGCTGAATCAGAAGCCGGGCATTTTCCGCATTGCTGCCAAGCGCCAGCACAAGCTCTTCTCTTATATCCTTTTTGGCGTTATCCAGCTGACAAATAAACCATTCGTTTTCTTCTTCCCCGGCAAGTTCGGAAATGAGGCTTACTCTGCGGGCCATATCCCGCTTTCCCGCAGGATCAAAGCCCTCCTTCAGCATGGGCACTATGCCCTTTCCCTGAGTTTTAAGTACATCATAAGCAAGAGAAGATAGTTCGCCATAATTGTCGCCCAAAGCCTTTATAACAAGCGGAAGCACACGGAAGTCGCTGAAATATTTGGGGTGCTCTTTCCAATATGTACTTATGACCGACCATCTGCCTCCTCCGCTGCCCGAAAGAGCGCTGACCAGAGGTTCTAGGGCGCTGTATGGGACCGAAATATATTCTCCCGGGCCACCCTGAAGAGCTTCCACCTCACCCTCAGAGCCAATCTTACCCTGAGTATAAACTACTGCATCCACAAGGGTAAGGAGGTCAAGAAGCCTGATCGGTCTTTCATCAGCAGGGGCTGCTATCAGGGATTTGCCCTCAGAATAAATCTTGCCGAAAACCTTGTTTGCCTGAGCCAAAGGAGCAAGCGCTTCGATCGCCCTTGCCAGCCTGAAATCCTCTCCAAGAAGGCCGGTCCCGGCAATGGCAGCCTGCTCAAGCCTCGACTTGAGCTCATATAACGGCTGAAGTGTCATTTTATTTCCTCCTTCAGTACAACAATCTTATGATCTCGCCCGAAGTTACTATGCTGAAAGGCTGCATACACATAGTTCTGTCGGTTTCATCATAAAATACAAGTCCGAACACTGCTTTAATATCCATATCTGTTTCGGGCAGATTCTTTATTCGCTCTGCAGTAAGGTGTCCTTCACCTTTATCTTTTCTGTCACGAAGC
>JAFQVZ010000188.1 GCA_017407765.1 Clostridia bacterium
AGCTGCACTCATGCTCTTCGTGGTCATGGTGGTGGCCACAGCTGCACTCATGCTCTTCGTGGTCATGGTGGTGGCCACAGCTGCACTCATGCTCTTCGTGGTCATGGTGATGGCCGCAGCTGCACTCTTCGTCATGATCGTGATGATGGTGCTTCATATTCTTAACTTCCTCAAGCAGCTCGTCGGCCAGCGAATGACCTTCCAGAGCAGCGAGGATCTGGTCGCCTGTGATCTGATCCCAGGGTGTTGTAATAATGGGAGCCTTCTCGTTATGCTCGCGCAGCATTTCAACAACTGCCTCGACCTTTTCAGCCTTCATTGTCTGTGTGCGGCTGAGGAGGATCGCGCCGGCATACTGGACCTGATCTACAAAGAACTCGCCGAAGTTTTTGAGATAGATCTTGCACTTGGGGCCGTCTACAACTGCAACAGAGCTGCCCAGTTCCATCTCTACGACATTGGAAGCGTCAATAACAGCCTTTGTAACGTCCGAAAGCTTGCCTACGCCCGAGGGCTCGATAATAACGCGGTCGGGAGCATATTCGGTTACTACCTGCTTGAGAGCTTCGCCAAAGTCGCCTACCAGCGAACAGCAGATGCATCCCGAGTTCATCTCTGTGATCTGAACTCCCGCTTCCTTGAGGAAGCCGCTGTCGATGCCGATCTCGCCGAACTCGTTCTCGATCAGAACGATCTTCTGGCCCTTAAAGGACTCGTCGAGAAGCTTTTTGATAAGAGTAGTCTTGCCTGCTCCGAGAAAGCCGGAGACTATGTCGATTCTTGTCATGTTATTCTCCTTTTAGATATTATTTTCACTTATATTTTATACTCATTTGTCAAAAAATCAAGTCCCTGCTGCTGCCGTGCTTAACATAATACTTATCCCCTGCTTATAATGCCCTGCTCGATCATTGCAAGCAGGTCAAAGGTTTTGGTATCGCCCGATTTGAAAGTGATGGTTACAAATCTTGCCTGCATCCGGCTGATTATTCCTTCACCAAAGCTGCGGTGCACTACTCTTACCCCGGGAATATATTCAGACGCCTGCTTGGCCACCGTCTTTTTATCGGTCTTTGAAACAACGGAAGCCTGCGGCAGAGCCTTGCTCTGAGGCTTGCCCCTTCCCGGCTGCTCCGGAAACATATCGCATGTAAAATCCGAGCGATATCTGCGGTCACGGAACGTGAAGATATTCAGGCTCACTTTTGCTCTTGTCATGCCCACATAAAACAGCCTTCGTTCTTCTTCATAGGCTTTCTGCGCCTCTTCGCCGGCACGAACCAGCTCGTCAGGGCTCAGTTTTGGCAGCATCCCGTCGTAAACATCCATGAGAAATACGCGGTCATATTCAAGGCCCTTGCTGGAATGTATCGTAGAGAGCACAAACGGGCAATCGGATGTCTCCGATGCTTTTTCGGTGATTATCTGTTCAAGTTCGGAAAGCCGCCTAATAAGCCCGAGTGCCGAATGTTCGTGCTGTCCAAGTATTTCAAGTATCTCCATTTTGGCAATATCGCCGCTTCGGTCTTCGATATACTTTCCATACCCCATCTCCTGCATTATACGTCTTATGGCGCTGTCGGCACGGTCGAGAGTAAGCTTATGAAAATTATCCTGAAGCTCTCGACACAGCCTGCGCTTCCAGGGGCTGCGTGCCGTGTCGGAGGCCAGCAATTCCAGCGGCGGCCTTCCGTTCTCGCGGCTTTTTGCTGCGGCAGCATGGGCCTCCTCGCGGCTTATTGCCGCACTCAGCTTATAGTATATCTCAAGAAAGAGGTCGGCATTTGTCGTGTCGTGTGAAAACTCTGTCAGCTGACACACATCCCGAACCGCTCTGTGGCGGAAAAACCCAAGCTCGGGCTGGCGGCAGCGGTAGGGCAGTCCCTCCCGTTCCAGAAGGTCTATAAGAGGAAGTGCACAGTCATTGTCGCGATACAGAACTGCCGTCTTTTCGCTGCATCCGGATGCCACCTTGAGCAGGTATTTATATTGTCCTCTGCGCTCAAAGAGCGAGATCTCCCTCAGCGATCCGCCCTTGCCCCTTACCGAAACCATGCGTTTGGGATGTCTCATGCTGTTCTTTCTAATAAAGGCATCGGCAGCGGCAACTATCTCGCTGTTTGAACGATAGTTTTCCTCAAGAAGCAGTATCTTTCCGCCCTTATCGCCAAAGGCATGAAGAGCTTCGGGATATGCGGCGCGGAATCCGTAAATCGACTGATCTTCATCTCCGACCATAAACAGGTTGCCTCTTGGCCGGGCCAGCAGCTCGATTATCTCGTGCTGAATCTTCGAAGTGTCCTGCGCCTCGTCGACACAGATATAGTGATATTTGTTTCTGAAATAAGAAAGGATCTCGGGGTATTTTTTCAGAATGGTCAGCGCATAAACCATCTGATCGTCAAAATCCATCAGTTTAAGAGCTCTCATTCTCCTGCAGTATTCGTTATATACGGCGCTGAAATCAAATCCTTCACCCGTGAGCTGCTCAATGCCCTCCTTGTCAAGCATTCGATTCTTGGCGTATGTAATGGAGGCAGAAAGGCCTTTGATGTCGTTTTCTGCAGGCAAGGTGCCCACCTTATCGCGATACACTGCCGATATAAGCTCGCGGCGCTTGTCCTCACTTATCAGCCTGAAAGCCTCTCCTCCGGCCAGCCTGGCATAATACCTGATGATCTGGTTTGACAGGCTGTTGATGGTTCGGAAGTCAAGACGGGAAGCTGCATCCCCTCCGAACACCGAGGCAAAACGCGCTTTCATATCCCTTGCCGCTGCAACGGTGTATGTAACGGTAAGGATATTCTCAGGCTCTATCTCACGGCAGAATATCATATATCCCAGCCTGCCAACCAGAACGGTGGTTTTTCCGCTTCCGGGCACGGCAAGCAGAAGCACCCTGCCGTCAACAGCCATCATAGCCTCTTCCTGACGGCGATTAAGATGCACTCCGTATCGGTTTTTAAAGCTTTCGTAGTCCATTCTGCCTCTCCTTTCTCTGTTCGTTTATCTTTTATTATATCACAAATATACCCAAAGCAAAAGAATGGCCGTCTGTGCTCCCATTTACCTTTTGGAATGATTTAGTATATAAATAACCTCTCTTCGTCAAAACGACAAAGAGAGGTATACACACAGACCACAACTGCCCGATATATTGGAATTTGTTGAACAGTTTTACAATCGAAATTTTTGTTTATAACTTTATTGAATAATACTGGCTAATTCTGCCTTCTTTATAGTTATCATTTTCATTCACCAACATTCCGCCACTCTTTTTAATAGTAGCTGCAGATGCCAAGTTATCCTTATAGCAGCCAAGTAAAACATTGTCCATTCCTTTTTCTTTACAAACAGACAATGCATAGTGGAGCATGGTGGTAGCATAACCCTTATTTCTTTCGGATGGTCTTACCCCATATCCGATGTCACCATATATTTTAGTGAGATTTTCAGGCAATTCGTAACGAATGCTTAATAAACCTATGAGTTTGTTATTATCAAAGCAAAGGTACAACAAGGACTTACCCCATTGCTCGTCCCCAACTAAAGAATTTCTTTGTATCTTTTCTACCCAATCAGTATATTCGGAAGCTGGTAATCCAAGGCTTGCACTAATGCTATTTTCTTTATTGTCGTAGTGCTCCTGCATGTATTCCTGCAAGATGCTTTTATCGCTAATTTCTGGAAGGCGGTATATCATGTTCATCACCTCGTCAAATTGGAATTTGACGGTATTACAACAGCTTTATCTCATTGGCAATCATAGCCACGTTTTTGGCGTTGGTATCAATTTTAATGGTATTGAGTGCTTGATACATCGGTATTTTTGCTATGCTTCGCTCAATTATATCTTCAGAACGGATACCTCTTTC
>JAFQVZ010000189.1 GCA_017407765.1 Clostridia bacterium
CCTTTCCGAACAGCTGGGCTGCAAGAATGGTAAGTCCGCCTGTAAATCCTACTATTATCATGATGATAAGACGGGAAACGACTCCGCTGGCACCTACCGCCGCCAGAGCAAGCTCGCCCTCAATATTGCCTACAATAAAGGCATCGGCCCAATTATACATCTGCTGCAAAAGTCCGCTGAGCACAAGAGGGATCGAGAACTCTACGATGGCGCGAGCCAGGCTGCCGCGAGTCATATCAATATTTTTCTTAGCCATTGCTCTTTCCTTTCAGCGTTGACGTAAGCGCAGCCGCAAGAATTATTATTCCTCCCGCTACCTCGCGCAGAGAGGGCAGCTCGCCCAGCATAACAGCTGCAAAAATGATCCCATACACCGTTTCCATGCCCGAAACAACACCGGCAGTTCTTGCATTTACATATCGCTGGGCCGATACAAAAAGCGAAAACGCGGTGGCCGTGCATATAATACCGATAGACCCTACGCCCAGGATATCGCTCTGAGTCCATATCACATCTGCCATGGCTACCACGGGCAGCAGCACCAGCGCAACCGTGGACTGCTGATAGAAACACACCTTCATGCCGTCGTATTTGGCCGAAAGACGACGGTTGATGAGCGACAGTGCCGCATAGGTAGCCGCCGAAACAAGGCCCCAGATTATTCCCATGGTTGTCTGATTTCCAAGCGAAAGCTCGGGCACCGTTACGGCCACACCAACAAGCAGCAGCATGGCCAGAATGATATCTCGTCTTTCGAGTTTTTCGTGGAACACTGCCGGCTCGATAAACGTAACAAACAGCGGAAACGCCGAAAAGGTCATTGTTCCGATGGCCACCGATGCCGTTTTGATCGAAAGGAAGAAGGTGGTCCAATGAACCGCCAGCACAATGCCTCCCGCAAGAGCCAGCATATAATCGCTTTTTCCGCTCAGCCTGAGATCCATCTTTCTTCCCTTCATAACACAGAAGAGCAGACATGCCGAGCAGAGCGACCTTCCCCACGCAACGGCATAGGAAGGCACCGATGTCCATTTGCCTATAACTCCCGAAAGGCCAAACAGCATTACCGCGATATGCAGCATCATAAGGCTGCGATTGTTGTTTGTTTCAATCATGCCATCACCATTGCAGCAGCCAGAAGAATTATAAGGCCAATAACATTAACGACCGTGAACTTTGCCATATACTTCATAGGCTGCGCGCCCTCTATCTTCAGATAATATTTAAAGGAAATAAGACTTGCAAGAGAGGCTATGATCGTTCCCAGGCCACCAAGATTCGTTCCCACAAGCAGCGCCGAAAGATCTTCTGTGAAGGCCGAAAGGAGAACTGCCGCCGGAACGTTGGAAATGACCTGACTTGCAAGCACCGATGTCAGCATCGCATTTTTCTGAAGAAGGCCGGTAAGCAGATTTTTAACCGCTTCAAGGCCGCCGAGGTTGCCCGAGAACACAAAGAAACACACAAAGGTGACCAGCAGCGCATAATCCACCCTGGAAAGCATCTTTCTGTCAAATATAAAAAGAGCCGCAAATACCAGAGCCGTTACGACACGGTAGTCTATGACCTTGAATACACACAGCATGGCCAGCAGGAAAAGGACAGCATAAACAGCAAGCAGCTTTCCGCCCCCCAGCTTTTTATCACTTTCAAATGTGACCGCTATGGGCGACTCCTTGACTCCGACCGAGGCTGCAATAAGCCCAACAAAGCTGATAAGCACAAAAATGCCCAGAGTTCCAAAATACTCACCCATGCTCATGCCGCTGCTGGAATAAAGATAAAGACTCTGAGGGTTGCCCACAGGCAGGGCCATGCTTCCGAGATTTGCCGCAACTGTCTGAAGGATTATGACCGGCATGAGCTGGTCTTTTCGTCCCACAGCACCAAGAACTGCAATGGCAAAGGGCACAAATGTGATAAGAGCCACGTCATTTGTGATGAGCATGGAGGTAAAGAAGGGCAGCATTACCAGCATAAGTCGAAGCCTGCGCAGGCCGCTGCAGCCGCGAAGCATCTTCTGTGCCAATACATCGAAGAGCCCGACAGACTGGAGCCCTGCCACCACTGACATAAGGCAGAACAGAAGGCCAAGCACCTTCCAGTCGATATATCCCAGATATTCTGCCGAAGGAGGCACTGCCAACATGGATAATGCCGCACACAAAGCCGAAATCGAGAGCACCGGCTCTTTTTTGAACGCCGAAATTATTTTTTCTTTCATATCACAAACCTCTTTCTCACCTGATAAACAGCAGATATACCGCAAGGCACATCTGAAGGATAAATATCATCGGAATGCCTATCGTAAAGCTCTTGTGTTTTGTCTTATGTCTGAACAGCTTCATGCCCAGCATGAAACCAACGCTGCCTCCGGCAATGGCCGACAGAAACAGCGTCTTTTCGGGTATGCGCCAGCGATCATGCCTTGCTTTGAACTTGTCTATGCCGCACAAGGCAAAGGCGGCCAGGTTGACTGCCGCCAGATATATCATCAGATACTGCACAGTATTTTTACCTCTTTACATTTGTTGTATTTTGCAAGTCTATCAAGCGCCTGCATGAGTGTTGTTCTGAAAGACTTAGAGGGATTAAACCCCTCTTCGGGCCAGAAGTTTCTTACTTCAAGCACTTTGTTCTTTCGGTCGGCCACCGGCTCGATTCGTCCCACAAGCCTGTCACGATAGAGCACCGGCAGGACATAATGGCCGTATTTCAGTTTTTCTTTCGGAGTATATATCTCCCACTTATAGTCAAAATCGAAAATATGCGAAACGATTTTTCTGTCCCACATAAGGTTATCAAGAGGCGCTATGAGCTCGCATCTTGCTGTTGTCTTAAACCCCGGAGAAATTGCTCTTTCGAGAATATCCCTGTCACGCGAGTCGATATAATACACCTTGCCGCCTGCAGTAACAGGAAAAATGCATCCCTCATTTTCGAGCTCTGCAAAGCTCTGTCTGCGAACCGCTGCCGAAAGCCCCTTTATACCAAGGAAGCCGTCGCCTCCCCTGTTCTCCATAATGCCTATGGAATAGAGCCTGCGGCGGACGATCCACCTGAAATAATCTCCATTTTCCTTATGAGGTTCTTCGGCATCTATGTATTCTTCCATGCCTATCTTCTCGGGCAATGTA
>JAFQVZ010000190.1 GCA_017407765.1 Clostridia bacterium
CGATATTATCATCGCAGGCACCGGCGCTGCCGGCCTGTTCTGCGCCCTCAGCCTGCCTCGCGACAAAAAAATCATCATGCTGACAAAAGATGCCGCCGACAAAAGCGATTCCTTTCTCGCCCAGGGCGGAATATGCGTGCAGCACGATGAGGATGACTATGATTCCTTCTTTGAGGATACCCTGCGTGCGGGCCATTATGAAAACGACCGTGAGTCGGTAGACATTATGATCTCGTCTTCTCGCAGGATCATCGACCGCCTCATCGAATACGGCACCGATTTCGACAAAGAAAACGGCGAACTGCTTTATACCCGTGAGGGTGCACACTCGCGCAGCAGGATCCTCTTCCATGCCGATGAGACCGGCCGTGAGATAACCTCTACGCTGCTTGACCGTGTGCGTGAACTTGAAAATGTAACGATTTTAGAGTATTATACAATGGTGGATGTGATCGAAAATGACGGAATGTGCCGCGGCGTCATTGCCCATGATCCCGAAGGCAAAACCCTGACCATCACCGCCGACTATACTGTGCTCGCAACAGGCGGTATCGGAGGTCTTTTCGAATATTCGACCAATTTCTCCCACCTCACCGGTGATGCTCTTGCCATCGCCCTGAGGCACGGCATAAAACTCAAAAATATCGACTATATCCAGATACACCCCACATCGCTGTATACCGGCAAGAGAGGACGCAGCTTCCTGATATCCGAATCGGTGCGCGGCGAAGGCGCTGTTCTTCTCAACTCAAAGGGCGAACGCTTTACCGACGAACTTCAGCCTCGTGATGTTGTAGCCAACGCAATATACCGCGAGATGGAAAAGGAAGGCAGCCGACATGTATGGCTTTCGCTGGCCGCTATCCCTACAGAAGAGATAAAGAGCCACTTTCCAAACATCTATGCTCACTGCCTCAGCGAAGGCTTTGACATTACCCGCGAACCTATCCCCGTCGTACCCTCGCAGCATTATTTTATGGGTGGTATAGATGTGGATAAACAGAGCAGGACTTCGATGCCCCGCCTTTACGCAATCGGCGAGACTTCCTGCAACGGTGTGCACGGGCGCAACCGCCTTGCCAGCAACTCGCTGCTTGAGGCCCTTGTTTTTGCCGAACGCGCTGCCCTGGATATTGCCGAAGGTTATTCGGCGCTTCCCGAAATGAGCTTCGAAGCTCATGCCGATGATTATGAGAATTATGCCGATGAATACAGAAAAATGGTGCTGAACGCCATTGAAAAGGAGAAAAACAGCCATGAATGATATCACAATGAAGATCTGCGCCGACGAGCTTATCCTCAGCGCACTCAAAGAAGATATTACCAGCGAAGACATCACGACCAACTCGGTCATGCGCTATTATCAGCTGGGCGAAGTCGACCTCATCTGCAAGCAGGATGGCATCATTGCCGGCCTTCCTGTGTTCCAGCGCGTATTCGAACTGCTCGACCCCGAAACGAAGTGTGAGTTCAGCGTTTCCGACGGCGACAGGGTCGAAAAGGGCCGCAAGATAGGAACTGTCAGAGGTGATATCCGTGTTCTGCTCTCGGGCGAGAGAACTGCCCTCAACTATCTTCAGCGCATGAGCGGCATCGCCACATATACCCGTAATATCGCAGATCTTTTGGAAGGCAGCCACACAAAGCTGCTCGACACACGCAAGACCACCCCCAATATGCGCGTATTTGAAAAATATGCCGTAAAGGTGGGCGGCGGATATAACCACCGCTATAATCTCAGCGACGGCATCCTGCTCAAGGACAACCATATCGGTGCTGCAGGCAGCGTTGCCAATGCTGTTAAAATGGCAAAGGAATATGCCCCCTTTGTTCGCAAAATAGAGATCGAAGTTGAGGATCTCGATATGCTCAGAGAGGCTCTTGATGCAGGAGCTGATATCGTAATGCTTGACAACATGAGCGTAGAGGATATGCGCGAAGCCGTATCCCTCGCCAAGGGCCGAGCCGAAACCGAATGCAGCGGCAACGTTACGCGCGAAAACATCGAACGTCTTATCAACATCGGTGTAGACTATATTTCCAGCGGTGCCCTCACCCACTCGGCTCCTATCCTCGATCTTTCCCTTAAAAATCTGCACGCAGTCTGATATATTCAAGGAGGAATTCAATGAAAGCGACAGAGCGCAGAAAAGAAATCGTGACCATCCTGTTGGCTGATAAAAATGCCGTTTCGGGAAGCACCCTTGCCGAAAGGCTGGGAGTGTCACGCCAGATAATCGTTCAGGATATCGCTCTTCTGAAGGCCTCCGGCTATGACATCCTTTCTACACGCATGGGCTATGTCATTAAAGATGCTCCTCTTATCGAACGTGTTTTCAAGGTTCGCCACACCAGTGAACAGACCAGCGACGAACTGACCACAATAGTGTCGCTTGGCGGCACAGTCGTGGATGTTTTCGTTTGGCATAAGGCAAACGGAAAAATCGAGGCCAAGCTCAACCTCTTCTCCATTCATGGAATTGAACAGTTTATGGAAAGCATCAAAACCGGCAAGTCATCCGAGCTGATGCATATCACATCAGGCTATCATTACCATACGGTCAGAGCCGATTCGGCAGCAGTGCTTGACACTATAGAAAAGGCACTTACCGAAAAAGGATATATTGTCCCGGAGATCTGATTTCCGTCCCTCTGCTCAATGCAGAGGGACTTTTTATTTTATCTCATATTTTTATTTTCCTCCTCATAATTATCATCGAAAGAGTTTTTTAGGAGGAAATCGAGATGAATGCAACCCCCGAAGACCGCGCCATCCGTCTTGCTTTATATATTATCGAAAACAAGTCTACCGTCAGAGCCGCAGCAGCCGCCTTTGGCATATCCAAATCGACAGTTCATAAGGATGTCACCCAAAAAGTGCGCATGCTCAACCCAACTCTCCATGAACAGGTGTGTGCCGTTCTGCTGCAAAACAAAGAAGAACGGCACCTGCGCGGAGGCGAAGCTACGCGAAGGAAATATCTTATGATGCATGAAGCCCGTACGCCTCACCATGATTTGCCATGAGCCTGTTTTTTTGATATAATCCTTTTCAGTAAAATCAAAAAGGAGTAGGCTCTATGGAAGAACGCGACCTGCTGCCCCGCATAAAAGATCTTGCAAACCGTTGTGCAAATAAGAATATTATTACCTGTTCGCCTTTTCTGACACCTCATGAGCAGGCCGAAGTGCTGGAATACTGCCGCAGAGTGCTCAGAGTAACTCCGCTGTTCCACGGCGGATATGAAGATGCCGAACGCCGAATGGCCTTTTTCCTGCCCGACTGGCAGGACGAAGAAAGCTTTGACCCCTCGCCGTATATGAAGGCTGTCGAAGCAAAGGCTCCTTTCTCCAGCCTTTCTCACCGCGATTTTCTCGGCTCGCTGATGGGGCTGGGCATCGAACGTGAGTGTGTGGGAGATATTATCGTAAAAGAGCAGACCGGATGGTTTTTCCTCCTTCCTTCCATAACCCCCCATGTGCTTTCTTCCATGGTAAAGGTAGGACGCGATGGAGTTTCGGTAAGCGAAGTCGATCTTTTTTCTCTTCCGGCTTTTGAGAAAGAGCTCAAAGAGGGCACCTTCACAGTGCAGTCGCTGCGCATAGATGCTGTGGCCTCGGGAATATTCCGTCTGTCGCGCAGCTCTTGCCAGGATCTTTTTATCCGGGGAGATGTCAGTCTCAACCATTTTCCCTGCCTCGATAAAGACGCTACCGTATCGGAAGGCGATATCATTTCCCTCAGGCATTATGGAAAGGCAAAGATACTTTCGGCCGACGGCAGATCGAGAAAAGGACGCATTTTTGTCACCGCAGGCATTTATATTTAAAATAAGACATGAAAAAAGGCTCCCCGAAGGGAGCCTTTTCTTATATAAGTCTAAATTAGAAGTTGTAGATGGGGAATCTCTGGCACATATCTGTGACGCACTCACGGATATAGTCTGCCTTGTTCTCGAAGTCAGAAGCTGTCA
>JAFQVZ010000191.1 GCA_017407765.1 Clostridia bacterium
CTTGTCGAACTTCGCGGCGACCATGACATATTCTTCGATGGAGAAACCCGAGATGTTGGCCAGCAGCACGCCGTCATAGATCTTGCGGACTGCGGGCAGCTCGCGCGCTACAACTGCATCGACGCCGGGATTCTGAAGGCCGACTGCGTTCAGCATGCCTTCGCGGCACTCGGCGATGTGGGGAGTGGGGTTGCCGAAGCGCTCTTCGCCCGTTGTGCCCTTGAGGCTGATGCCGCCGAGAACGTTGAGGTCATAAAAGCGGGCCATCTCCTGGCCGAAGCCGAAGGTGCCGCTTGCGGGGATGACGGGGTTCTTAAGCTTGATCCCGCTCAGTGTTGTTTCAAGTCTGTTCATTCGAATGTTACCTCCGAGCTGGGGAATACGGGGCCGTCCTGGCAGATGCGCTTTGTGCCCACCAGTGTGTGGCATGTGCAGCCCATGCATGCGCCGAAGCCGCAGCCCATGCGCTCCTCAAAGGAGAGCTGGCCTTCTATGCCGGTGCGGTGCAGGCTCCTGAGCATAGGCTGGGGGCCGCAGGCAAAGTAATAGTCACAGTCGGTCTGCTTAAGTGCGTCGGTAACGAAGCCCTTAAGGCCGAGGGTGCCGTCGTCGGTAGTTACCATGACCTCGGCGCCCAGCTTTTTGAACTCTTCGATGTAGAAGGCCATATCCTTTGTGCCGAAGCCGAGGATAGCAGTGACCTCTACGCCGTTTTTAATAAGCTCTCTTGCTGTGCCGTACATGGGAGGAACGCCGACGCCGCCGCCGATAACGGCAGCCTTCTTTCCCGCTGCCTTGGAAACGTCAAAGCCGTTGCCGAGGCCGCAGAGAACGTCCAGCTTCTCGCCGGGTGCCATCTTTGCCATCTGCTTTGTGCCCTTGCCGACTGCCTTGTAGATGATGGTCATCTGACCCTCTTCATAGTGGCAGACCGAGATGGGGCGGCGCAGATAGAGGCCCTCGAGGGCGATGTTGATGAACTGGCCGGGGTTGCTGAGCGAGGAAGTATCCCCGCTCAGAACCATCTCATAGGTGTCGAGTGCGATTTTCTTATTGGAAACGATTTCGTAAAAAGCTTTTGTCACGTTGTCCACCTTCAGGTTTATTTGTCGATTGTCGAAACGCCGACGGTGATCTCTTCAAGAACAGCCAGCAGAACGTTTACGGTGTCGAGGGATGTGAACATTGTTACATTGTTCTCGACTGCTGCGCGGCGGATCTGGATGCCGTCGTGGGGGTCGCCGTTATGGGACTGGGTGTTGATAACGTAGGTGATGTGGCCCTGCTTGAGAGCGTCAAGGATGTCGGTGGCACCGTCGGAGATCTTCTTTCTCGACTTTGTGCGGATGCCGTTTTCCTTGAGGAAGGCTGCTGTGCCCTCGGTGGCCTCGATATTGAAGCCAAGGTTATAGAAGCGGCGGATGAGGGGCAGAGCTGCCTCCTTGTCCTCGTCGGCGATGGTGGCAAAGACTGTGCCGTAGTTCTCAACGCGGTTGCCCGATGCCTTGAGAGCCTTATAGAGGGCGCGGTTGAGGGTGTCGTCATAGCCGATGGCTTCGCCGGTCGACTTCATTTCGGGCGAGAGGTATGCGTCAATGCCTGTGATCTTCGAGAAGGAGAAGACAGGAGCCTTTACATACCAGCGCTTCTTCTCGGGTGCGACGCCGGTGCCGAGGCCCTGATCCTTAAGGCTCTGGCCGAGGGCTACCTTTGTGGCGATGTTTGCCATCTTGACGCCGGTTACCTTCGAGATGAAGGGAACTGTACGGGAAGAACGGGGGTTGACCTCGATGACATAGACGTTCTCGTCCTTGTCAACGATGAACTGGATATTGAAGGGGCCCTTGATGCCGATGCCGACACCGAGGCGGTTGGAATAATCAATGATGGTATCCTTTGCCTTCTGGCTTACCGAGAAGGTGGGATAGACCGAGATCGAGTCGCCCGAGTGAACGCCGGTGCGCTCGACGTGCTCCATGATGCCGGGGATATAAACGTCGGTGCCGTCGCAGACGCCGTCGATCTCAAGCTCCTTGCCGGAGATATACTTATCGACCAGAACGGGGGTCTCTTCGGAAGCTACGATGGCCTCCTTGAAGTAGAGTCTCAGCTCGGCCTCGCGGTTGACGATCTGCATTGCGCGGCCGCCAAGGACATAGGAGGGACGGACCAGAACGGGATAACCGATCTTCTCGGCTACCTTTACGCCGTCCTCAACGTTGGTAACAGCCTGACCGATGGGCTGGGGGATCTTGAGCTCTTCCATCAGCTTTTCAAAGCTGTCGCGGTTCTCGGCGCGCTCGATGGCCTCGACCGATGTGCCGATGATGGGAACATTCATGCTCTCGAGGCGTGCAGCCAGGTTGATGGCTGTCTGGCCGCCCAGTGTGACGATAACGCCGTAGGGCTTTTCGAGGTCGATGATATTCATAACGTCCTCGATGGTCAGAGGCTCGAAATAGAGCTTGTCGGAAATTGTATAGTCAGTCGAAACTGTTTCGGGGTTGTTGTTGATGATGATGGCTTCATAGCCGGCTTCCTTGATGGCCCAGATGGCGTGAACTGTCGAGAAGTCGAACTCGACGCCCTGGCCGATACGGATGGGGCCTGCGCCCAGAACGATGACCTTCTTGCGGTCGGTGACGATGCTCTCGTTCTCCTCCTCATAGCTGGAGTAGAAATAGGGGACATATGCGGGGAACTCGGCGCCGCAGGTGTCGATCATCTTATATACGGGCATGATGCCATGCATTTTTCTGAACTCGAAGATCTCCTTCTCGCTCATGCCCCACTTGCCGCCGATATAGCGGTCGGAGATGCCCATCTTCTTGGCAACTCTCATGACCTCGGGGCAGCCCTTGTTTTCTGCGATGACTGCCTCGTACTTGACGATATTCTTCATCTTCTCAATGAAGAAATAGTCGATCTTTGTGGCTTCGCAGATCATCATGGGGTCAATGCCGCGGCGCAGCAGCTCGGCAATGGCATAGATGCGCTCGTCTGTTGCTACCTTGATGGAGGCCAGCAGCTCGCTCTCCGACATATCGTCGAACTTTGCCATATAGAGGTGGTTAACGCCCTGCTCGAGGCCGCGGATGGCCTTCAGAAGGCTCTCTTCCATTGTGCGGCCAACGGCCATGACCTCGCCGGTCGCCTTCATCTGTGTCGACAGTGTCTTTGTTGCGCTGGAGAACTCGTCGAAGGGGAAGCGGGCTACCTTGCATACGACATAGTCGATGGAGGGCTCGAAGGATGCGGGTGTTGTTGCGATGCGGATCTCGTCCAGGTGGAAGCCGAGGGCTACCAGAGCCGAAACTCTTGCGATGGGATAGCCGCTGGCCTTGGATGCCAGAGCCGACGAACGGGATACGCGGGGGTTAACTTCGATTACAAAGTAATTGAAGGAATAGGGGTCGAGAGCGAACTGAACGTTGCAGCCGCCTTCGATCTTAAGGGCTGTGATGAGGCGAAGGGCGGCGTCGTGAAGCATGCCGTATTCCTTCTTTGTCAGGGTCTGTGCGGGAGCAACTACCATCGAGTCGCCGGTGTGAACGCCGACGGGGTCGATGTTCTCCATCGAGCAGATGGCGATGGCTGTGCCGTTCTTGTCGCGCATTACCTCGAACTCGATCTCCTTATAGCCCTTGACCGACTTCTCGACAAGAACCTGAGATACGGGCGAGAGGCGAAGTGCGTTCTCGGCCAGCTCCAGCAGCTCTTCTTCGTTGTCGGCAAAGCCGCCGCCTGTGCCGCCCAGTGTGAAGGCGGGGCGCAGAACGATGGGATAACCGATGTCGATGGCTGCCTGCCTGATCTCTTCTACCGAGTGGGCGATGACGCTCTTGATAACGGGCTCGCCGATCTCTTCGCAGAGGTCACGGAAGAGCTCGCGGTCCTCGGCCTGCTCGATGGAATCGAAGCTTGTGCCCAGCAGCTCGCAGGAGCACTCGCGCAGGATGCCCTTCTTTGCCAGCTGCATGGCCATGTTAAGGCCGGTCTGGCCGCCAAGTGTGGGCAGCAGAGCGTCGGGACGCTCCATACGGATGATCTTGGCGATATACTCAAGTGTCAGAGGCTCCATATATACCTTATCGGCAATATTGGTGTCTGTCATGATGGTGGCGGGGTTGGAGTTTACGAGGATGACCTCATAGCCCTGCTCCTTAAGGGCAAGGCAAGCCTGTGTGCCCGAATAGTCGAACTCGGCGGCCTGGCCGATAACGATGGGGCCCGAGCCGATGACAAGGATCTTCTTCAAATCTTCTCTCTTAGGCATTTTCAGCACCTCTCTTTGTCTTAAATGTCTTCATGTTCTCGACAAAGGTCTCGAACAGATAGCTGACGCCTCTCGAACCCGAAACGCTGCCGGGATGATGCTGGACGGCAAATACCATCTTTTCGTCATTCTTGATGCCTTCAACTGTGCCGTCGAGCATATTGATGTGTGTCAGCTCGAGGCCGGCATCCTTAAGGCTGTCCTTGACGATGGCATGGGCGTGGTTC
>JAFQVZ010000192.1 GCA_017407765.1 Clostridia bacterium
CGTGCCAAGGGTCTTGCCGAAGCCGAGGCTATCGAAAAGAAGGCCGAAGCTCAGCGCAAGATGGGCGAGGCTTCCATCCTCGAAATGTATCTCTCGGCTCTGCCCGAAGTTGTCAAGAATGCCGCTTCACCCCTTGCTCAGACCGATAAGATCGTTATGTATGGTGACGGCAACTCGACAAAGCTTGTCCGCGATGTAATGACCTCGGCCGGCCAGATCATGGACGGCATGAAGGAATCAACCGGCATCGACCTTCAGGCTATGCTGGCAGGCATCATCGGCGGCTCGGCAGCAGCCTCCAAGGCAGCGCCCCAGCACATTATCATCGAGGCCCCCTCTGCCCAGCAGGTAAAGGCCGAGATCGAAGACTGTGAATGCCAGCCCGATGAGACCACAACTGTATAAATAAAAGCGCGTATAAACACAAAAACGCCATCCACAGTTTGTGGATGGCGTTTTATTATGCCGTTATTCTGTTTTTATTAACCCATGAACAGGTCGTATGCCAGCTTGACGAACAGCAGGACAAGAACGACATACATCATCTTCTTGACCCTTGCGCTGCCGCCCTTAACGGCCTGCTTTGCGCCCATATAGCTGCCCAGCATCGAGCAGAGAGCCGCGGGAACAGCAACATGATAGAGGATGTTGCCGCGCAGAGCATAAAGAACGACCGATGTGATGTTGGAGGCGAAGTTGGACACCTTGGCACATGCCGACGACATGACGAGGTCGATGCCGAGGAAGGATGTGAAGCCAAGGATAAGGAATGTGCCTGCACCGGGCCCGATAAGGCCGTCGTAAATACCGACTACAAGGCCGATAACAGCCGAAAGAACGGCTTCCTTGGTTTTGTCGAGCTTAACTTCGCTTACATTTGTGCCGATGTCCTTCTTTGTTGCAAGGAAAACCGCAACGATGGGAATGGCGATAAGCATTACCATTCTGAGAGTCTTCTCAGGCAGGAAGATGGCAAGGCTGGTGCCGATATATGCGCCGGCAAGGCAGCCCAATGCCGAATAGAGGGCGACCGACATACGTACTGTGCCTTCTTTGAGGTACTTATAAGATGCCGAAGCCAGGCCGCAGGCCGACGAGAACTTACCGGTTCCGTGGGCTGTGTGTGCAGGCAGGCCCGAAAGGAGGTATGCAGGCAGGGAAATAAGTCCGCCGCCGCCGGCAATGGCATCGATAAAGCCTGCCAGGCCGATCAGCGGGCAGACTATGATAAGGATTCTTAAATACTCAGTCATGTTTTACACCCCATAAAAATATCAAGTAATGACATTTTATCACACTTCTCTCCAATATGAAAGAAAAACCTCTGCCATTGGCAGAGGTTTTGGTGGTTTAATTAAAACTTCCATCCCATATATCCGTATCGGCTATATATTCATTCGATACAGCCGGGACATAATATGCCCCATATTCGATGCTGCCCTCCGGCCATGTTAAAACATGAAAATCATCAGGCATCCTTATCCAGAACCGGTAATACGGCATAAAGCAGTTTTCCCAATCTCCGCTTCTGTAAATCAGCTCGGTCTTCCCTATCTCTTCATTACCTAAAAGGTCGAATGGGACCGATGTTACATATCGTCCACTACGAATCATCTCTTCAGCTTCACATGATGTGATAATTGGATAATCTCCAAGCTTTTCAGTAAAATCTCCTCTATTAAACACTATAGAAGTGAGCTCACCTTCCCATATACCAAAGCCCACCGAATTAAAGCTTTTATTGAGAAGCTGCTGCTCGAACGTTCCTGCGCCATCATAAAAGGAAATGGAATAGTGTTTCTCACCATATATATTATGGTTTCCTCCTGTTATATCCACCACCGGTTCATCCATGCCGAGCAGCCACCCATAGTCTGTGAGCAGTTTTTCAGCGATCATCTGTATTTGCTCAAAGTCGGGAGAATACGGTATATCCTCCCCTATGAAAACAGGCTCTTCAAAGCTTACTCTGATCGTAGTTGCACCCAAGATGCTGATGTCAGCTTTGTCGGCAAGTTCTTCAAGGCGATCTTCTATTTCATTTTTCCAGGCCTCACGGTCAAAATCGCTGTCCCCTGTGATCTCACCATGATCGTCATACTCCCAGTTGTTCTCAAATACAGGCAGGGTCTCAATATCTATATCTTCGTTCCATGGAGAAGTATTTTTGTATTCCGAAATATCGTATACGGCAATACCTTCATATCCCATATCACCGAAATAGTCGCTCACTTCCAGCATTGGCAGACTCTGTTTCCTGTTCGCAAACCATAAGCCTCCAATTGCCAGAATTACACAGGCTGCAGCAACAGCGGAAATCAGCTTTCGTTTAGGCAGTTTTCTCATACACTCAGCTTCTTCTATGAGGCTGTCACTTATATCGCCTATTGCCATTAATATCTTCTCGTTTTTCTCATTCACAGTTCTATGCCCTCCTTTTCAAGATGATCTTTAAGATCTTTTCTCATTCGAAAAAGGATGGATGCCGTCTTGCTTTGGCTTATGCCCATTTTATCAGCAATATCATTTATTGGATCCATATACCAGTATCGCCTGACAAACACAATTCTTTTTATACTGTTCTGCTTCACAAGAAAATCCTCTATTATGCGGGTCAGCTCACGCCTATCAAACTCTCGTTCAACATTATGAGGTGATGGAACACATTCCGAAAGCTCGCTGAGAGCTATTTCTCCTTGACTGTTGCTTCTTTTTTCAGCAGTGAGATATTTCAGGCGGTTCAGTGAAAGGTTTCGTGTTATCCTGCCAAGAAATATTCTGAGAATGCCCGGTTTATGAGGCGGCATTGATCGCCAGGCATTAAGCCACGTATCATTGACACACTCTTCTGCATTTTCCGGATTTCTGAGTATATTGTCTGCAATAGTCCGGCAATAAACGCCATACTTCATGTCGGTTTCGGTTAGTGCCCTCTGATCCCTTGCCCAATAAAGATCAATTATCTCGCTGTCTTTCACAAGCCATCCTCCTTTCTCTTTTCTAAAAGGCCTTTCACTTATATAGACAACAAAATTATATCATATATTGCATCGTACTGTAAAAAAATCAAAAGGCCCTCAGAAGAGGGCCTTTTTCATATTACTTTTCTTCTGCTATGATCATTCGGATCATGCCGCCGTTTTCGGTATAGCCGTCAAAGTATGCCGTGAGCTTGTATTCCTCAAGGCTTACATTATTAAGGCTCGAGATATAATAGCTGTCATCGTCCTTAATATAAACCTGCAGGCCTGCTGCATTGCGGATATACTCGCCGTTCTTAAGGTCCATGCCATATGAATGAATCGCTTCGACCGTGCTGTTCTTGAGCGAAGAGAGCGACTCGATAGCCCCATCGGCGCCATACTCGACAGCGCAGGGACCTACCTTTACATTATAATCTGCATAGGCCGAATGGACCGCGGGCACACCGTTCACCATAACGGTGTAGGTGCTGGGAATGTTCATCATATCGGGGCTCTCGAACGCCGCAAGGACAATGCCATAGCTGCGGTTGTCGCCGGTGGCATTGCCGAGGATCAGATGCTCGATATCGCCGTTTGCATCCACCTTGCAGAAAAGCACGTCGCGGGATGCGACAGTTACACCCTCAAGCCTCTCGGCACTCACCTTTACAGCCTTGCCCGAGAGATAATCTATTATCTTGCTGTCAGATGTTATCTCCGCTCCGTCAAGCCTGCCGTTTCTGACTGTGCCGGTGAGCTTCTCGAACTTGGTGATCTTGGAGAAAGAAACACCGTTTGCCGAAACGGTTACCTTGACCACATTTCCCTCCTTGAGCGAGCCTGTGGGATAGGGATAGCTGTAGGTATTGCCGTCGGAGGAGCATACTGTGATATATCTGCTCTGCTGAACATTGCCGAAGCCGTCGGCAAGGGTCTGAGTGCCCACCGAGGACACGACACCGTATATTATGTTTTCAGACTCATTGCCCGTAAGGACATATACGCAGGTGCCGCCCGCACCAAGGAGCAGAGTTACACTGTCGCCCACCTTGACCGTGCCAAGATCAGAGAAGGCATAAACAGCCTGCGAGCTGCCGAGGGGGCAGGTTCGGCCCGATACCGTTACCGCCGAGGGAGAGAGTGTAGAGGGACTTATAGCCTGAACGATGCCGCTGATCTTGGAAGAATATGCCCAAACCGTCTTTACCTCTTCGATATAATAGAGAACATCGTTATAACCGATCTTATCGGGAGAAGACACCGAACGGTCGCGGTAGACCGTCAGAGGCTCAAATCCGACAAGTGTCTTCAGGCTGCCGCCGTTATTGATGACGGGGCCCTTTGCCGAAGCGAGAGCAAGAGATGCATAATCGATCTTTCCGTTGGCATCAACGGCATAACCCAGCTGGTTTGCGTATGTGTAGCCCGACTTGGCCTTGGCATTAAGGCAGTTATATACGAGGATTGCACAGTCGCGCCTTGTCAGCCTGTCGCCCTGAACTGCCGTCATACCTTCGTCAAGGCCGAGGGAATGGTAGAGCGTCATATGTGCTGTGGGATAACCTGCTGCAAAATCGGTGCCCGAATATCCCATGACCTTGAGCATGACCGAAACTGCTTCTTCAAGTGTGACATAGTTATCGGGGCGGAAGGTGCCGTCAAGATAACCCGAAATATAACCCATATTGCGGGACACGGTGATGTAACCCGAATGCCATGCGCCTGCTTTTACATCAGGATAGGGCGAGACAGCCGAAACCGCCTTGCCCTGAGCCTTAAAAGGCGATGCCGACACCGCCATCTTGACGAACTCGGCACGCGTTACCCCTCTTGCAAGGTCGAGGTTGCCTTTTTCATCGCCGTTCATTACGCCCATGACGGCCAGCACCGGCAGCACCTCGCCCTCAAGCGAAGCGGCGGCGCTTACAATTCCTGCAAGAAGCGGGAATATCATACAGAGGGCAAGAGCCCATGCTGTTATCTTTTTCATTCTGTTTCCTCCCTTATTCATAACGCAGAGCGTCGATGGGGTTGAGTTTGGCTGCCTTATTGGCAGGCAGATAACCGAATATAATGCCTACGGCAACCGAAACACCGAAAGATACGCTGATCGCCGTGACCGAAGGTATTGCCACGATGCCGAAGGCATTGCCGACAACACTGGCAAGGCTTACGCCCATAACTATGCCGATGACCCCTCCGACTGCCGAAGTAGTGCCGGCCTCGATGATAAACTGATTGCGTATATCCTTGCGTTTGGCGCCCAGCGACTTTCGTATACCGATCTCGCGGGTTCGCTCGGTGACCGACACCAGCATGATGTTCATAATGCCGATGCCGCCTACCAGCAGCGAAATGCCGGCGATGGCCACCAGTACGCTGAGCATTGTGTCCTGAACCGTCGACATGACTCCCAGCATTTCGGCCATACTGATGATAATGTATGCATCGGAATCGCCGTACACCTTCTGCAGCTTATCCTCTATGAGCCACTGAGCCGCATCGGTAGAATCGGATGTGGCTGCGCTGAAATAATACATATTCGTTCTGGCATTGCGGCTGAGGCGCTGGGCATTGGTATAGGGTATGTAGATATAATCGTCATCCGAACCCTTGCCGTATCCGGCCTTTTCTTCAAGAGTGCCGATGACTGTATAGTTGTCGCCGCCTATGCGGATAATATTTCCCAGACCATCGCCTGAAAAATATTCGTCATTTACATAAGAGCCGATAACGCACACCTTGCCCATCTTAAGAATATCGGCATACTGCAGAAAGCGTCCCGATGTAAGCTCGAAGCTCTTGATATCGGCAAACTCTTCCGATACGCCCGACACCGACGTGGAGCTGAGAGTCTCGCCGCCTATTTTTGTTCGTGTCATGCAGGAAACCACCGGGCTGACCGCTGCAATGCTGTCGCGGTTGTCCATGGCCAGCTGAAACATCTCTTCTTCGGTAACTCCATCAGTGGTGCCTCTGCCCATGATCGACACCATAAGCAAATTTGTGCCCATGCTCTCGAAGCTTTCGTTTACCATTGTAGTAAGGCCGTCGCCCAGGCTGATGATGATAATTACCGCAGCAACGCCGATGATGATGCCCAGCATGGTGAGGGCCGCCCTTGCCTTACTGGTGGCAAGCGACTTGATCGCAAGGATAAATGACTGTCTGAAATCCATGTCATTCCTCCTCTCTGGGTACTACAACGGCCTGAGGATCATCTGACGGGCCGTCGTAAACGATCTTGCCGTCGGAAAGCCTTATAATGCGCTTTGCCTTGACGGCTATTGAATTATCGTGGGTGATAAGGACTATGGTTCTGCCGTCGCGGTTAAGCTCCTGCAGAAATGCCAGCACCTCGCGTCCCGTTCTTGAGTCCAGGGCGCCGGTAGGCTCGTCGGCCAGTATTACCGAGGGGTCGCCTGCCAGCGCACGGGCAATGGATACTCTCTGCTGCTGTCCGCCAGAAAGCTGATTGGGTCGGTTCTTGGCCTTATCGGTCAGGCCTACCCTTTCAAGAGCCTTCATTGCGGCCGCACGACGCTCGGATGCACTCATGCCCGAATAGAGCAGCGGAAGCTCGACGTTTTCGACAACATTGAGCTTGGGTATGAGGTTATACTGCTGAAAGATAAAGCCGATAAACCGGTTTCTGATGGATGCCTGCATATCGTCGTCCATAGTGGAAACATCTATGCCGTTAAGTGTATAGGTTCCCGATGTGGGAACGTCAAGGCATCCGATTATATTCATGCAGGTCGACTTACCCGAACCCGACTGTCCGACGATTGCGACAAACTCGCCCTCTTCAATATTAATGCTGACCCCGTCAAGAGCGCGCACAACACTGTCGCCCATATGATAGAGCTTATATATATCCCTGAGTTCGATCATAGGCTCC
>JAFQVZ010000193.1 GCA_017407765.1 Clostridia bacterium
AGGCGCAATGTATATTGCCGAAGACGGCACGGTTCAGCACCGCGACGACCTCTGCATAGGCTGCGGCCGCTGCGTTCACAGCTGCCCCTACGGCGCTGTGACTCTGGACAAATATACCGGCTATGCCGCAAAGTGCGACTCCTGCGCTCAGCGCAGAGCCGAAGGCCGCGAGCCTGCCTGCGTTGAAGCCTGCCCTATGAGGGCTCTCAAGTTCGGGAATATTAATGAGCTCCGCGAAAAATATGGCGGCCATGGCGCCGAGCTGCCTTTTTTGCCCTCGCCCGAGGTCACCCATCCCAATTTAATGATAAAAGGCGCAGGTGCCGGTATTTCATGTTCTGAGCCTGAAACAAAGGCCGAACCGGAGATCAATATACGAAACAAAGATACAAATGTGCTTATTCTTGGCGGCGGCGTTGCGGCGATCACGGCAGCTATGCAGATCAGAAAGCTCAGCAGTGATGCGAAGATCACAATTGTCAGCCGTGAAAAGCGTCTTCCCTACAGCAGACCCATGCTGTCCAAGAGCCTTCTGCACAGCTTCTCTATCGACCGATATCCCCTTGTCACCCCCGAGCAGCTGGCCGAAAGCAGCGTTGAGTACATAAGCGGCCTCTCGGTGGCTGCAATTGATCCCGAGGCTCACACAGTCGTCCTTTCCGACGGCAGAACTCTGGGCTTTGACAAATGCATCTATGCCCTCGGCATGGACTGTTTTGTGCCTCCCATCGAAGGCAAAAACGCCAAAAATGTATTTACTCTCAGAGGCGAAGATGACCTTGATTCCATCCGCAAGGCCATGCTTACAGCCAAACGCGCCGCAGTAATCGGCGGCGGCATCACCGGCCTTGAACTGGCATGGGAGATGAAAAAAGCCTGCCTTGAAGTCACCGTTCTCGACATGGCCGACCGCCTCGCGGGCCGAATCCTCGACTCTCGCACCGGGGAGCTCCTTGCCGATGCCGTCAGAAATACCGGGATCGACGTTGTCCTCGGGGCAGATATAGGCTCCATCACCGACAAAGCTGTTAAACTGGCCGGCGGAGCCGAATATCCCTGCGATATCGTTATTATCTCCACCGGATACCGCGCCAATACATCAATTGCCGAAGCAGCAGGTCTTAAAACCGACCGCGGCGTTGTCACCGATGAGCATCTCGTCACATCCCATCCCGACATCCTCGCCTGCGGCGACTGTGTAAGCCGAGGCGGAGCCACATGGCTTGCCGCTGTAAAGCAGGGCGAGATCGCCGGAGCAAATGCCCTCGGAGCTAACCTCTCCTGTGATTTCGGCTCCGAACCCTCGATCGTCCACACCTGCGGCACATCGCTGGTGGCAGCAGGCGACATGGGCTTATACCCCGAAAAAACCTATGAATATGTTTACGGTCACTCCGCCCTCCCGGCAGAACGCTTCTATATCAACGAGCCTATGCCTCTCAGGAAGGAAACCCATTTCAGCTTCTGCCTCTCGGACGGCAAGATCTGCGGCGCTGCCATCATCGGCAGCCTTGAGCCAATGTCCGTGATCGAACAGGCTGTCAGCAAGGGCTGGACAAAGGATGAACTGACCCTTAAAGCTTCGGAGAAAGGAATCGAGATCAATGAAAAATAAACTGCTTTCAATGTGGCTTCATGCCAGCCGCCTTTCCAACTTCTTCGCTGGCTCTGCTGTATGGCGCGAAGAAGTCTTTAATGAAGATCCTCAAAGCCTTCAGCAGGAATATGAAGACCTTTTTATGGGCGTAAATGCCGATATCTATATTCCGCTTTGGGCCTCTGTCTGCAAATATGAGGATGGATCGCTGCTTGACGGCACCACCCTTGA
>JAFQVZ010000021.1 GCA_017407765.1 Clostridia bacterium
CATCGAGCGCATGAGAAAGATGGGCGCACGCGTGGCGGCCACCACCCACTATGCCGAGATCAAGATGTATGCACTTGAGACCAAGGGAGTCGAGAATGCGTCCTGCGAGTTCGATGTTGCAACACTCATGCCCACATATAAGCTGGTGTTCGGCATCCCGGGCAAGTCCAATGCGTTTGCAATTTCGGAGAGGCTGGGCATTGATAAGAGTATTATTGAAGCGGCGGCATCAAAGGTCGACAGCCAGAACAAACAGTTCGAAGAGGTCATTTCCAAGCTGGAGGAGAAGCGTCAGGCACTCGAGAGCAAGCTGAGCGAAGCCGAGCGCGAACTGAGAGATGCACGAATCGCCAGCGAAGAGGCGAAGAAACATCGTGACGAGCTTCAGCGCGAGCGTGACAAGCTTATCCTTGACGCAAAACTCAAGGCCAACGAGATCCTCGGTCAGGCAAGACGCACGGCCGATTCGGTGCTTGATGAAGCAAAAAAGCTTCGTCAGCAGGCAGGTCAGGGCGTGGATGCAAACCTTGCCGCAGCAAGGGCAGCCTTCCGAGGCGAGCTCTCTAAGGCTGAAAAGGAAGTTGCCGCTCAGAAGGCAGAGAAAAAGGCTATGCCGCTGCCCCGCGAGCTTAAGGTGGGCGATTATGTCGAGATCGTCAAGACCGGCACCAAGGGCACAGTCCTTGAAGTCACCAAGAACAGCGACACTGTCACCATTCAGGCAGGTATCCTTAAGCTTAAGGCTAAAAAGAAGGAGCTCTCACTCATTGAAGAGCAGAAGCCGGCTCCCGAGATCAAGCGAAACAAGGGCGCGGTGGTCGAATCGCCCAAAAATGTCAGCCAGTCGATCGATGTTCGCGGCATGACAGGCGAGGAGGCGGTGATGGAGGTCGACAGATACCTCGACCATGCTCAGAGATTCCATCTCGAAGGCGTCACCATTATCCACGGCAAAGGCACCGGTGCGCTCAGGGCGGCTATTCAGGCTCAGCTCAAGCGAGATCCCAGAGTCAAAACATTCCGTGCCGGCGTTTACGGCGAGGGCGAAATGGGCGTAACAGTGGTAACGCTCAAAAAATAAATAACTTATCGCAAAGAAGGAATTTGATATGTTTGGAATGGGAACCATTTTCAATGCGTTTGCCATCCTTGTGGGCGGCGGAGCAGGCATACTTCTCAAGAAAGGCCTGCCCGAGCGCTTCAGAAAGATCGTTTTTGACGCAACGGCAACGGCAGTTTTTCTTATAGGTCTTACAGGTGTTATGTCGGGTGCGCTGAAGGCAGCCTCCGATGGAACTATCTCCAGCCAGTATATCCTTAACCTGCTGCTTTCGTTGGCATCGGGTGCTGTCATTGGCGAGCTTCTCCGTATCGACAGAGGTTTTGATAAGGTGGCTGAATGGATCAAGAAAAAGTTCTCGGGCAGCGGCGACAGCAAGCTGGGCGAAGGCTTTGCAGCAACGACCATTCTGTTCTGCGCAGGCGCAATGGCAATTGTCGGTTCTATCGAGGACGGAATCACGGGCAACCCCACAACACTTTATACCAAGGGCGTTATCGACGCCATTTCGGGAGTTATCTTCGGTTCGGTATACGGTGTAGGTGTTCTTCTTTCGGCAGGATCGGTGTTTGTCTATCAGGGCGCTCTGACACTGCTGGCCAGCCTTATTGCTCCCTATCTGGGCGAAATTGTGGTAAGCCAGATGTCTATGGTCGGATCGGCTGTTCTTATGCTGATAGCTTTTGATATGTGGGAGATCCGCAAGTTCAATGTTGCAAACCTTATTCCGGCAGCATTCATGCCCCTGATCTTCAGCCTTGTGCAGAATCTTTTCTGATACATACAAGATTCGGCAGGACTTAAAAGTTTGATAAAAAACTGTCAAACAAGCCGTAATATCGGCGAAAAATGCGGATAAAAGACGTTTTGTTCGAAATATATTACTGAAATACAATATATTTGATAAATAGTAGTTGCATTTTTGTATGTTTTCTGCTATCTTTAAATATGTTAGATGGGTAATTCCCATAAGAAAAAGTGAGGGTTTAGTATGTTTTCTAAGGAAGTCACAGTCAACAATCAGGTAGGCCTTTATGCCAG
>JAFQVZ010000022.1 GCA_017407765.1 Clostridia bacterium
AGATCTAAATGAAAATGACCGAAAATCTGGCCCTTAAAATAGCGGCTGTTTTCGTCGTCTTTTTTGCCTCTATAGGCATGGTAGTGGGCGGCGGTGCCGCCATATGCGCCAACGAGATGGGGCTGTACAATGCCTCTGCCGATTTTTATATAGATGTAAGCGATGTATCAGACGGTCTGTCTGTTTTAGCTGCTGATATTGCAGGCGAGTATTTAAGAAATCCCGATATATTTGTCAGCAGTCTTCAGATGGGATATAATGCCTATTCACCGGCTTATTCCAATGTTTATATGGAGATCGTTGACCATGAGGGCAATATTATTGTCTCCAATACAGAGGATATGGTGAGCGAGGGCGAAACGATCGCCAGCTGCATGGTTTTTGCTGTTCATGATGGCGAAGGCGGCTGGTGGCTGGTAGACAGCATTGGAGATGGGATGGCCGACAGCGATGCGGTTGGAGGCATCTCGGTATATGTGGTCAGCGCGGCAGAAATGCCTCCTTCAAGTATGGCAGATAACTATAATCTGTATGTTTTTCTCAGAGAAGGCCGTCAGGCTTTTCTGTATGTTGCCGGAGTTTCGGCCCTTCTGCTGGCTATGGCATTTGTTTATCTCTGCTGCGGTGTGGGACACATCGAGGGGAAACCGGGCATCACCCTGAACCCGCAGGATAAGGTGCCTTATGATCTCTATCTGTCTGCGATGGCAGGCCTTGTATATGGCTTGGCTGTTATGACATATTTGATATGCGAGAGGCTTCATCATTCCGACAGAATTGAATATCTTCTGGTGTTCGGTTCGTTGATGATAGGCGTTTTTGCCCTTCTTCTGCTGGCGGTGCTGCTCACCAGCGTGACCCGATTCAAATACGGACATTGGTGGCATAATACGGTTTTCTGGCGAGTGATAAAACTCTGTGTCAGAATCATTAAGGCCTGCATAAGGGGGCTGGTAAACTGTTTTACGGCCCTGCGTTATGAGTGGCGGGTTGCTCTTGCTGTAATTGCCTTTTCGCTGATAAGCATAAACGGCGGAGGCCCTGCGTTGTGCGCCTTGGCCGTGACATTGGTGCTGTGCTGCCTTTCGGCAAACCGTCTCCGCCGCCTTTTTGACGGAGCAGAGATGATCGCCGGCGGCAATGTTGACTATAAGATAGAGGAAGACGGACTTTACGGACAGCTCAGAAATCATGCGGTGAACCTCAACTCCATCGCGGGAGGCCTCGGTATTGCGGTCGAACAGAGGATAAAGTCGGAGCGGCTCAAGACCGAGCTTATCACCAATGTATCTCACGATATCAAGACGCCTCTAACATCTATAATCAATTATGTCGATCTGCTTAAGAAAGAGCCGCTGACCGGCAAGGCGCAGGAATATGCAAATACTCTTGAACGTCATGCCAACCGCCTTAAAAAACTGACTGAAGACCTTGTGGAAGCTTCAAAAGCGGCTACCGGCAATATAAAGGCCGAGCTGATCCCCATGAATGTCTGCGAGCTTATCAATCAGGCTGTGGGTGAATACAGCGAGCGCCTTGAAAAAAGCCGCATCGAGCCGGTGGTGGCCATACCTGAAGCGCCCAGATATATTCTTGCTGACGGAAGGCTGATATGGCGTGTTATAGAAAACCTGCTTTCGAATGCAGCCAAATATGCCCAGCCGGGAACAAGGCTTTATATCTCGCTCATCGAGAAGCACGGAAGGCTTGTTATTGAAATGAAGAATATCTCGAGAGAGAGGCTCAACATTGATGCCGAAGAGCTTACCGAGCGTTTTGTGCGCGGCGACAGCTCGCGACATACCGAAGGAAGCGGACTGGGCCTTAATATTGCCCGAAGCCTGACCGAACTCCAGCATGGCAGGATGGACATCGAGATCGACGGCGACCTGTTTAAGGTGTCGCTGGCTTTTGAGGCCCTGGACGATCAGATGGATTTTCTTGACGAGCTGCCAATTGATATTTAATATCCCTTTACTGCCGCCGGAATAACGTCCGTGCGGCAGTTTTTTGTCTAAAGGTCTTTTAAAACATCCTTTAATGTGGTAATTTATAATTAAGGAAAATATTATATAGAAAATGGAGTTGAATCGATCATGGAAGGATATGCAAAGCTCATAGAAGAATACAGAGGCGGACTGCTTGAAAATACTCATTACGGTTATATCTGTGTTGTTGATAAAGACTCAAATGTTGTTTACAGCGCAGGTGATGTGAACAGCAAGGTGTTTTACCGTTCGGCATCAAAGCCGGTGCAGGCGCTTCCCACCATCGCAATGGGCCTCGACCGCGAGTTTGGCCTGACCGACACCGAATGTGCCATTTTTGCAGGCTCGCATACGGCGCAGGATGTACATGTAAATGCCCTTGAGAGCATTATGCGCAAGGCGGGCATTGATGAAAACGATCTTATTATGAAACCGGCTGTTCCTGCAGATGTTCAGAGCAATGAAGAACGTATCAGAAAGGGCATCCCTCCCCGCAAGGTCTTCCACAACTGTTCGGGCAAGCATCTCTCACTCATGCTGCTGCAGCGCAGGCTGACCGGCTCGGTAAAAGGATATCACGAGATATCGTCTCCGGCCCAGCAGACGGTGCTCAGAGCTATGGCCATTGCAAGTGAAGTCGATAAGGAAGATATCGGAATTGGGATCGACGGCTGCGGAGTTCCCGTTTTTGCCGTTCCTATAAAGAATATTGCTTGCGCCTTCAAGAATCTTGCAAGACCCGAAAAGATGGCTGATGAAGAGCTTGCCGAGGCGGCACGCAGATTCGTCCCCATGATAAATGCAAATCCGATCATGCTTCGCGGACGCGGATTTATCTGCGGCAACATCAACCGTGATCAGAATCTTATCGGCAAAGGCGGGGCAATGGGTGTTTACGGAGTTGCCCTTAAGGAAGAGGGCCTGGGCATCAGCCTCAAGATCGCCGATGGCACCGACTATCTCTGGCCCTTCCTGCTGGCAGGCATCTTCCGTGAGATAGGCTATAATAAGCAGGAGACTCTTGATATGCTCTACAGCCTCAATTCGGGAATTATCCGCAACGACAACGATCTTGTCGTTGGCGAGGCGAAGAATGTGTTTGAACTAAAAAGGGGATAAAATTATGCTGAAAGGAAAAACGGCCATAGTAACCGGCGGAGCAGGCGGAATCGGACGAGCCACTGCACTTGAGTTCGCACGACTTGGTGTGTTTGTATACATTGTCGATATCGACCGCGACGGCGGCATGGAAACGGCAAAGATGATCACACGCAAGGGCGGCGACTGCCACTTTATCTGCGGCGATATAACCGAGGAGGCAGTGCTCCGTGAGGCGGCAAGGCAGGTTATTGCCGAGCGGGGCAAAGTCGATTTTCTTATCAATAATGCCTGCACAAGCCGAAAGGGCATTCTTTCGGGTTGCTCTTTTGACGATTTTAATTATATCCTGCGCCTGGGTGTAACGGCACCTTACATGCTGACACTTCTGCTCAAGGACAACTTTGCCGAAGGAGCGTCTATCGTAAATATCTCGTCGAGCCGCCATCTTATGAGCCAGGCCGACACC
>JAFQVZ010000194.1 GCA_017407765.1 Clostridia bacterium
AATATTTTCATGCTCCTTTGTGTTGGCGCGGCGGACCGCAAGGGTGATGATCTCTGCTCCGGCATCCCTGACTGCCGCTTCAATGAGCTTCATGGAATACTTGCCGGAACCCAGAATAAAGCGGGAATTAAACTCGTGCCCGCCAATAACCAGCTTGTCGTTGTGAATCATAGTAAATCCTTCTTTCTTATACATCATATTCGCCTGCGAGAATGCGCAGGACGGCGTGGGCCTGATGGGCGGCGCAAAGCATCACGCGGGAAGCCACCAGCCCGATGGTATCTGATACATCGCTGACCTCATCGCCGCACAGATAGAACCGCTTCGTGATTTTTCTTGTCTTTATGGTGTTGGATGCATCCATTCCGGCCATGCCGGACGCCGCGACCAGATAGCAGCCGGGCAGCTGCTCAAGCACACCGTTTACAAGCAACGCCTTTGACTCGGCATTATCGAATGCTTCGCATACAATATCGGCATCTTTCAGAATGTCGGCGAAATTATCCTCGGTGATCCTTGCCATAACAGTTTCGACCTTCGTATAGGGCGCTATCTCCAAAATATTCTCGGCAAGAGCATCGGTCTTGCAGCGTCCGATCTGATCTGCCTTATACTGCTGGCGGTGAAGATTGGTGATATCCACATGGTCAAAATCGATCAGCAGCAGCTTTCCGACCCCTGCCCTTGCCAGAGCGATGGCGATATTCGATCCAAGTCCGCCCAGCCCGCAAACCGCAACCGTTGCGGAGGAAAAACGTTTGTGCAGCTCCGGTCCGTGCCGGGCAATCAGAGCATCCATCCATTCATTTTCAGAGGGTATCAATTAACCACCTCCCACAAAACTGACGATCTCAAGGCTGTCGCCGTCTTTGAGAACGGTGACAGCATACTTTGATTTGAATACGATGTCGCCGTTTCGTTCCACCGCGATCCGCTTGGGATCAAAGTCGGTCGTCGCCAGATATTCCGCGATCGTCTTTCCTGCAATATCCAGTTCCATACCGTTTACCTTTACCATGACCGCACCTCCTGAAATAAAAAAACACGGGAAATCTCCGATCTGGAAATTTCCCGTGACGCTCACAAAGTCCCTACGTTGGCATTATCCAAATCAGGTTATTGGGTCGAAGGTCACACCTTCCTCTCAGCCTGTAATACAAGCTCCCCGTGTATGAAATTATAAAATAAAAACAGGAGACAACCTTTCGGATGCCTCCTGTAAAAAAATCCATGAATATGACTTCCTACGGCGGCATTATCCGCATCAGGTTATAGGGTCGAAGTTAGATTACTTCCTCTCAGCCCGCATATACAAGCTCCCCTGTATTTATTATTATATTTGATATTATATATCCTATCACCTGAAAACACAATAGGATCTGTGAAAAAGATGCAGAATGTTCACCTCAGGGCTTGAGCCGATGGTTTTTTAAAGGCCAAGGCCCTTCTTTACATTGACTATGAAGTCCTGAGCATTGGTTACCAGCGTCTTTACCGCAAGGCTGCCGCGGTCCAGCAGCTTGTTTACCGCAAACTCGGAAATATCGACCGAGTAGAAATAAAGAGGCCTTACCTTGCCGTCGACCACCCTGTAGGAGGGTGTCATGTTGCCGGTGGCCACCGTATGCAGGACCGATGCCATGCAGATGATGGTGGTGGCACGGCTTACAAGGGCACGCATATTGTTCTGAGCTTCATAAACATCCGAAATGACCTCGGGCAGAGGGCCGTCGTCGCGGATAGAGCCTGCCAGAACGAAGGGTGTGCCGCTTTCGACGCAGGCATGGATGATTCCGTCTTTTATGTCATATTTTCTGATAAACTCGGGGATCGAGCCGCATTCTCTGACCTTGTTGATGGTGTCGATATGGTTATAGTGGCCGTTGTGCATGATCTCCTGGGTATAGATATCCTGGCCAAGGGCCGTTTTCATAAGCCCTGCCTCAAGGTCGTGGGTGGCAAGGGCATTGCCGGCCATGATGCCGTCGGCATAGCCTGCCTTGATGACTGCCGCCATGGCCTCGCGCGAATCGCTGTCAAAGGCGCATGCAGGGCCCATTACCCAAAGGATATTTCCGCCGTTTTCCTTCTCGCTCCTGAGCAGCTCGTAAAGCTCGACATAGTCCCTCGTATAGGCCGTCTCGCGCGATCTGCCCTGACGGAAGGCAAAGGCGCCGCTGCTCTCGCCCGGCTTTGAAAAGCCATGCATGTGGACATAAATGCCCTCGCTTCCGTCCTCGGTGCGGCCAAGGACCACCTGCTGGCCCTTTTTGAGACGCCTGAACTCGATGATCTTTATTCTGCCCTCTTCGTATACCGCAAGGCAGTCCATCCTGCTCTCTTCGGCAAGCATCCATCTGCCGCCTATTTTGAAATACTCGGGATAGATGCCGGTGGCATGGTAGTTTTCTGGCGCGACGCCGTCTTTCACTACTGCTGCCAGCTTTGCATCGGGCGCATTTGCAAGAAGCTCCGATGTGAAATCGGGCTCGGTATATGTGATATGGTCAAAGCTCATTCATAACACCTCTTTGAAGTTTTTAAACTATTTTACCACGAACCGCCGGTTTGGAAAATGCTTCTGATTAAAATATCTTTAATTTTCCATATACTGCTTTGAAGAATCAATAATATTTGGTATAATCATTCCATAGACATGATATTTCAGGAGGAAACTATGCCTATTTACCTTGAAGAATATATTGCCGATGGCGTCAGCCATCCTCTGTTTGTAAGGCAATGGCTGCCCGACGGCGAGATCTTTGGCCTTGTCCAGATCTGCCACGGCATGGCCGAACACAGCCGCCGTTATAAAAAGCTGGGCAACTTTCTTGCCGAGCAGGGCTATGCCGTCTTCTGCCACGACCACCGCGGCCACGGCAACACCCCTCTTGCAGGCGAGCCTCTCGGCTTCTTTGCCGAAAAGGACGGCTGGAACACCGTCTGCCAGGATGCCCTTGATATCGGCGCCATTTTCCGCGCCCGCCACCCCGAAGGTCCCTTTATTCTCTTCGGCCACAGCATGGGATCATTGGTGGCATCCGACATCGCCGCACGCGAAGACGGCAGCTGTTATGACGGCTTTATCCTCTGCGACTCGCCCTCGCCCAACAAGGCTGCCCCTGCAGGCCGCGCCCTTGCCGATGCCTTCTGTAAGATCGGCCTTTCGCGCAAGGCCAACAATGTCCTCAATGCCGTTGCCTTCTCCGGTGTCAACAAGCTCTTTGCCAAGGACGATTCTCCCCATGCATGGCTGACATCCGACAAGTCGCACCGCGAAAAATATTCCCGCGACCCA
>JAFQVZ010000195.1 GCA_017407765.1 Clostridia bacterium
CGCTTATATAAATCCATAAATACTTACTTATTTTCTTAAGCAAACGATAACTCCCCTCTTATACAAAAAAGCCCCGCCATTAGGCGGGGCTTTACTATAAACAGAGTGCTTTAATTACTTCTTAAGAGCGATGACTTCGATCTCAACACGGCCCATGCCCCATGACATCTCCGATCTCATGGGGGCCCCTCATTTTATTAGATCATCGGCAAATGAATCGCCGATGATCGCCCGCCGGACTGCCGGCGTTAAGGACGGCCTTTTATGTAATGCAAAAGCCCCGCCTTTTGGCGGGGCTTTCTTATGCACAGAGTGCTTTAATTACTTCTTAAGAGCGATGACTTCGATCTCAACAAGGCCGTCCTTGGGGAGACGAGCAACTTCTACGCAGGAACGTGCGGGAAGGATCTCGCCGCAGATGTACTTAGCGTATACTTCGTTGATCTTGCCAAAGTCGTTCATATCCTTAATGAAAACTGTTGTCTTGATGATATCATCGAGTGTGAGGCCCTTTGTCTCAAGGATAGCCTTTACATTCTCGAGAGCCTGAGCTGTCTGGCCCTGAACGCCTTCAGCAAAGTTGCCTGTAGCGGGGTCGATGCCGAGCTGGCCGGATGTATAGATGAGGTTGTCGATCTCGATAGCCTGCGAGTAGGGGCCGATTGCGCCGGGAGCCTTCTCTGTGCTGATTACGTTTTTCATTTTACATTCCTCCAATATTTTTAATAACAGCAGATTGCTATAATTGAATTATCTCTTTATCGAGCCAAAAAGTCAACAATTATTTGGACATTTCCTTGGACTTGTCGATGCAGACCTGCATACCCTGCATGACGCTGCCGCGCATACCGGTCTTCTCCAGCTCGATGACGGCACGGATAGTAGTGCCCCAGGGCGAACATACCATGTCCTTAAGGTCGCCGGGATGACGGCCGGTCTCGAGAACCATCTTTGCCGAACCCAGAACGGCCTGAGCCGCAAACTTATATGCCTTCTCGCGTGTCATGCCCTCGGCAACGGCTACATCGGCCATGGCCTCGATGAACATATATACATACGCGGGAGAGGAACCGCTGACGCCGACTACTGCGTCGAACAGATTCTCTGTGATGCGCTCGCACTTGCCGAAGCTGTTGAAGATGGCCTCAACATCGGCAAACTCTTCGCTTGTGACGTTGTCGTTGGGGCAGAGAGCCGCCATGCCTTCGCCTACGAGAGCAGGTGTGTTGGGCATTGTTCTGACGACCTTGGCATCAGCACCCAGCATATTTGCCATGTGAGCCAGTGTCTGGCCCGCGGCGATGGTTACAACTACAGTCTTTCTGTCGAGGTCGCCTGCGATCTCCTTGATAACGGGAGCATAGATATGAGGCTTGACAGCCAGGAATACGATATCGGCGCCCTTGATGGCCTCGATATTGTTGGCAGTCACATTGATGCCGTACTTCTCCTGAAGAGCAAGTCTGGCCTTATCCGAGGGGTCGGATGCAATGATATTGTCGGCCGGAACGAGGCCGGAGGAAACGATGCCGCCGATGATGGCGCCGCCCATGTTGCCGCTGCCGATAAAAGCGATCTTCTTGTTCATTGGAATAATCTCATCCTTTTTTATTAGCTCGGCCTTATAATAGCGGCCTGCAAATATAATTATATCACCGATACGATAATACTTCAAGGCAGAGATGACCCACTGCATTTTCCCGGCGCTATTTTCTATTTTTATATGGCTTTTTCATGCGATTTGATGTAAACTGTAATTAGGTATGACTATAAACACAATCATGGAGGAAACCTATGTTTGAAATAATAAACTCCTCGACTCTTCAGGAGTTCGAGTCCTTTATCGAAAATCATCCCAAAGGACACTTCCTGCAGTCCTCCCGCTGGGGCAAGGTCAAGTCCTCTTGGGACTGGCAGGCCATTGCCGTCCGCGGCGAAGACGGCAAAATCAAAGGTGCAATGTCGGTTCTTATCCGCAAGATGCCCATGGTTCCCTATACCCTTATGTACAGCGGCCGCGGCCCCGTCTGCGACCCCCACGACAAGGAAACACTGCACGAGCTTACCGAGGGCCTCAAGGTCCTGGCAAAGAAGCACAGATCCTATGCCGTAAAAATGGACCCCGATATCCTCTCTTCCGACGAGGAGTTCATCGCCAATATGCAGGAGCTGGGCTATAAGCGCCACTTCGGCAGCAAGAACTTCGAGGGCGTTCAGCCCGGCTATGTCTTCCGCCTCAATGTAAAGGACAAGACCGAGGACGAGCTTCTGGGAGCCTTTCATTCCAAGACCAGATATAACCTCCGTCTGTCGGTGCGTAAGGGCGTTACCGTAAAGCTGGTTCAGCCCCACGAGCTGGATGCCGAGCTGACACATTTTTCGGCCATCATGGACGAGACCGGCACACGCGACGGCTTTATCGTAAGACCCAAGGAATATTTTGCATCCATCATGAAGGAGCTGGGCGAAAATGCCCGCCTTTATATGGCTTACTGGGACGAGCGCCCCATCGCCGGCACCCTTGCCATCTGGTTCGGCAACAAGGTATGGTATCTCTACGGCGCATCCTCAAACGCCTACCGCAATGTAATGCCCAACTATCAGCTCCAGTGGGAAATGATCCGCTGGTCCCTCGAAAAGAACTGCGATATCTATGACTTCCGCGGTGTTTCGGGCGACACCTCTCCCGAAAACCCCCTCCACGGCCTCTATCTGTTCAAGAAGGGCTTCTCGGGCGACTTCACCGAGTTCTGCGGCGAGTTCGAAATGGTGTTCAAGCCTGCCGTTGACCTCATTCTCAACAAGGGACTTTCGGCGGCACGCGACATCCGCCGCAAGATCGTCATCGGCAAAAAGCGCAAGGAGGCCGAAAAGCAGGCCAAGCCTGCCGAGAGAGCTCCCGTAACACTTCAGGAGAAAGATAAAAAAGAAGATACTCCTGCCGAATAAGTTTAAAGATACTCATATATAACAAGGGTGATAAAGATTGAAGTACCTTCTGATCGAGACCGAGAAAATAATCTCCAATATCGAATGTATCCGCGAGGCTGCGGGCGACAGCGAGTTCATCGCCGTCCTTAAGGCAAATGCCTATGGCCTCGGCATCCGTGAGCTTTACCCTATCCTGCGTCAGAACAATGTGCGCCGCCTGGCTGTCACCGAGCCCGATGACGCCATCCTGCTGCGCCAGCTGGGCGCTCAGGATGAGGAGATAATCATTCTTCGTTCCACAGCCTGTGAAGAAGATATCGAAAAGATCCTCCAGTCCTGCGCTACAGCCTCTATCGGCTCCTACGATGCAGCCGTTGCCCTCAACGGCCTTGCCGAAAAACAGGGCATATCCTGCGACGTCCATATCAAGATCGACACGGGCATGGGACGCTATGGCTTCGAGCCCTCGGAGTTTGACCGTATCATATCGGTCTTCCGTCATATGTCCAACCTCAACGTCACCGGCATGTATACCCATTTTCCCGACGCCTATATAGATGCGGTCAAAACACGCAGCCAGCACGAAAAGTTTGTCGAGCTGACCGAAAAGGTCAGAAATGCCGGCTTTGACCCCGGCATGCTCCACGACTGCAACAGCGCCGCCCTCTTCTCCTGCCCCATCGACAGGCTCGATGCAGTCAGAGTCGGCTCGGCCATCGGAGGCAGAATGACGGCAAAGGGCAATTTCGGCCTTAAAAAGACCGGCGTGATGTGCAGCGAGATCGCCGAGATCCGCTGGCTGCCCAAGGGCCACGGCATCGGCTATGGTTCGGCCTTCGTCACAAAGAAACCCATGAAGGTGGGCATCGTTCCCGTTGGCTCGACCGACGGCTTCGGTGTTGAGAAGGCCCGCGATACCTACCGCTTCCGCGACTGTATCCGTTATGCCCTGAGCGACCTTCTGCGCCTCTTCCGCAGGAGAAATATCTTTGTCACCGTCGACGGAAAAAAGGCAAAGGTGCTGGGCCATATCGGAACCACCCACACCGCGGTTGATCTTTCGAATATCGACTACACTGTCGGCGCCGAGGTACGCATGGATGTTTCGCCCATGTTCGTTCCCGAACGTGTTGAGCGCAGATACCAATAATAACCTCAGCTCTTGCCAATTTATCGTATACATGATAAAATAAACATAGAAAGAAATGAAGTTTTACACTTTATTTTTATTCTGTTTTCAATTTTCTGTTAATATTCATTTATAATATGAAAA
>JAFQVZ010000196.1 GCA_017407765.1 Clostridia bacterium
CACCGCGGAAGAACTCGAGCCTGCCGCACTCTTTACAGCAGTAGATGTGCACCTCCATCGCCCCGGCAAGCAGATTGGGCCAGTCGCCCAATATCCACCCGGTCTGACCCAGCTGGATCTTTTCGCGGCCGATATATCCCATCTCGCCGCCGCAGCGGAGGCAGGTCAGATCATCCTTCATATATATCTCCCTTTCTGAGCTTTTTATATATTATATAATGCCGAAGAGCCTCAGCGCAACCGTGTTTATGGCTATGTTGGCCGACATGTGCAGAAGCTGCGAGGGGATAAGGCTGCCCCTGCGGTCCAGCAGGCAGAAAACCCCGCCTGCGCAGAACAGAGCAAGGGTGGCAAGGGCGGTGAGGGGCACCGACACCCAGCTGCCCATGATTCCGATGTGATAGAGGGCAAACAGAAGGGACGAGAAGCCCAGCGCAAGATATTCGTTTGTATATTTTTTCAGTTCAAGCCAGGCGAGACCGCGGAAAAACAGCTCTTCCAGCAGCGAGTTTATAAAAATAATATAGAGGGCGGCTAGGGGAAAGTTCGATGCATTGATGCCTTCCTTGGCACCCAGCCCCGCGGTGACGCCCGAAAAGTCGATGAATCCGTCCAGAATTGCGAATCCTCCCAGCACCGTGGCTATAACGGCAGCGCCAAGACCGAGAGCAATATAAAGCTCGCGCTTCGGGGCCCTTACAAACCACTCAAGGGGGTTTGCGCCGCACAAGACTATGCCGCCCATGAATATGGCGATTTTAAGCACCGACTTGACTATATACACCGGCTGCATGAAGCTCTCTATATACGCCATGGCAATGCAGGCGGCTATAACAACGGGAATTATCGGAAGACCCTTGTTTTTCACAGAAAACACCTCTCTTTCCTTCATAACATAATGATATATCAAAGAAAGGCCCCAAACAATGGAGGATTTATTGATTATTTCTTAAGGTTATGTTAAACTAAGCTCTCACAAAAGGGAAGAGAGGGATATTATGGCAAACATTCTCAGCGGCTTCGAGCTGGAGGCCGCAGTTCGCATTATCCTCGCCGTCATCGTAGGCGGCATTATAGGCACCGAGCGCAGCCACCACGGCAGCGCAGCCGGGCTTCGCACCCACATCCTTGTCTGTGTCGGCGCGGCGCTGACCTCGCTCACCGGCCTCTATGTCAACTATATTATGGGCATGGGCGGCGATTCACTCAGGCTCTCGGCTCAGGTCATTTCGGGCATAGGCTTTCTTGGCACCGGCATGATCGTCGTCAAAAACTCGAATGTCATAACCGGCCTCACCACGGCGGCAGGCATGTGGGCAACAGCCGCCATCGGCATCGCCCTGGGCTGCGGCTTTTATACAGGCGCGCTTATGGCGACCGTGGCCTGCGTCATCACAACGGCGCTGCTTTCGAGGGTGGAAAGGCGCAGCAAGCGCTCGACCCACAATGTCTATGCCGAGATAGGCGACGTTTCGAGGGTCGGGATCATTGCCGACCTTATCCGCAAGGAGCAGGGCAGCGACGTGCTGGTGGAAACAGTCGCGGCCAAAAGCGGACTTCCGGGGCACATCGGCCTTATCGTGACGCTGTCGAACAGCCGCAGCATCACCGAAATACGCAAGGCTGTGGAAAACATAGACGGCGTGGTTTTCGCCGTTGCCGAATAAAAGAAAATGCAAGGTACGGAAAGTACCTTGCATTTTTTGTTTGACATCAGATCTTTGCCGCTTCGGGAACCACCCTGAGCTGCGATGCCTGCTCGAAGGCATAGCCCCATGCCAGAAGCTTTGCCTCAGAGAAGGCGCCTGCGATCATCGAAAGGCCGGTGGGCAGGCCGTTTGCGGCAATGCCTGCCGGGATATTGAGGATGGGATAGCCTGAAATGGGGGGAAGCTCGCTGAAAATGGGGTGAACGACAAGGTCTACCTCGTTGTCGGCAAGGGTCTTGTCGATCAGCGCGCCGGCCTCGCGGGTCAGGCGGACCTTTTCGGAAAGATAGAGGCTCTCGGTCAGGCGGCCGGAGGTCTTGCGGTGGCTCTCCTCAAGGATATTCTGGCCGTATTTGATGGCGGCCTCGGCATGACGGTTGTTATACTCGATTATATCGCCAAGATCACGGATATGGCTCAGCGAGCAATACTTGGCCAGATAGGAGTCGATGTATTTTCTGAACTCATAGAGCATGACGGCGCGGGCGAGGAAGCTGCCCGACTTATTAACACGGGGCAGGGTGCAGCCGTAAACAAGCGTTGCTCCCGCCTTTTCAAGATAGGGCAGAGCCGCCTTGAATGCCTCGATCTGCTCGGGAGTATAGCTGTTTTCGGGGATGGATACGCCTATTCTTACGCCCTTGAGCGCGTCCTTATCAAGATATTTAAGATAATCCTTTTCGGCAATTCCCTCAAGCGAAAGGGTAGCGGGATCGTCTTCGTCCTCGCCGGTCATCGCGCCCAGCAGAGCCGCGACGTCGGCAACGGTGCGGCCCATGGGGCCTGCGGTGTCCTGAGAATTGATGGGAATGATGCCCGATCGGCTGACAAGGCCGATGGTAGGCTTGAGGCCGACAACGCCGTTATAGCTGGAGGGAGAAACGATCGAGCCCGATGTTTCGGTGCCCACAGCGGCGGCAGTAAGGCTCATGGCCAGAGCTACTGCCGAGCCGGTGCTGCTGCCCAGAGGATCGAGCTTTGCATCATAGGGGTTGAGGGTCTGTCCGCCGCGGGAGCTGTAGCCGTTAGGGATATCGGTGGTGAGATAGCGCGCGAACTCTGAAAGATTGGTCTTGCCGAGGAGGACAGCGCCGGCCTCGCGCAGACGCTTGATAACAGGCGCATCGCTGAGGGCAAAATTGCCCTCCAGGGCGAGGGAGCCTGCGGTGGTCTGCATCTTGTCGCCGGTGGAAACATTATCCTTGACCATTACGGGGATGCCGTGCATAGGGCCGCGGGGGCCCTTCATCTTGCGCTCGCGGTCGAGTGCACGGGCGATGAAGATGGCATCGGGGTTGATCTCGATGACCGAGTTTACCGCAGGGCCGTCCTTATCGAGCTTTGCGATGCGCTCGAGATAACCGAGAACGATCTCCTCCGAGGTGGTTACACCGGCCTCCATATCGGCCTGAAGCTGGGCAATGGATTTTTCAAATACGTCGTACATTATACAGACCTCCTTAAAGGATGTTTTGTGATTTATTATATTATTATAATGCCTTGACTGTATGTTGGTCAATAGGATATGTCTTGGTTGTAGGGGCGTGCATTGCACGCCCGCATTGGATATCATTTCTATCCTTATGTGAGATTCTAGGGCTTCGCTCGGAATGACATTATGGTAAGTGGTAAACTACAGTGTCATCCTGAGCGAAGTGTAACGAAGCCCCGGGATCTCACGCCATTCTTCCTACAAGTACTCTTGGCTCTCCCTATGGGAGAGCTGTCAGCAAAGCTGACTGAGAGGGCAGCAATGGCCCCCTTGCCTACAGGGGGCTGTCAGCGAAGCTGACTGGGGGATATTGTAGGGGCGATTCACGAATCGCCCGACCGGGCTCACCGAAATATCCCTCCACCACCTAACGGTGGTCCCCCTCCCTTTAGGCAAGGGA
>JAFQVZ010000197.1 GCA_017407765.1 Clostridia bacterium
AAGCGTATATACTGTGTCGTAAGCGGCTGGTCAAAGCCGTATTTTGCAAGATAGATCTCTCTGGTCTCTTCAGGCAGGTCCTGAACCATAGCGGTGATGGGGTCGCCGGGAATAGAATGGACCAGGAAGAAGGTGATGGTAATTACCGTGAAAAGAACGAGGACCATATAGCCAAGTCTTTTTAAAGTAAATTTCAGCAATTCAGGTGCCTCCTTTTGGTTTAAAACACCGATTATCGAAGGAATGATATAGGGATGGCGGAGGCGCGGGGCCTCCGCCATATAGGGTAAAAGTTTGCTCTTATTTAGCGATGATAAACATGTTCTTATAACCGACATTGTCCAGCGAGTTTGTGCCGAGGAGGCCGCCGACATGGTCATAAGCAAAACGTGTTACGAGGTTATAGTATGTGGGAGCGATAGCTGCTTCCTGAATGATCATCTTTTCAGCTTCGGCAAAGGTTTCAAGGCGAGCCTTGTCGTCTACTGTGGAAGCTGCTGTGGAGACCAGGTTGCAGTATTCTTCATTGATCCAGTGAGACTGGCCGCCTGTCTTTGTGGACCAGCGGCTGAGCTGGAACTGAGGTTCGGGGTTGCAGCCCCAGGATACGCTGGCGATCTGATAGTCGCCGTTAGCGTAGTTGGACATAGCCGATGCGCTGTCGAAGAACTCGAGCTCGAATACGCAGCCGAGAGCTTCCTGCCACATCTGCTGATAAAGCTCAGCATATGTTCTTGCTGTTGCTGTTGTGTTGCCCCAGGAAAGTGTAAGTGTCAGCTTGGAGGGGTCGCTGCCCAGACCAAGCTCTTCCATACCTTCGATGAGGAGAGCCTTGGGATCCTGATCCATGAGCTCGAGGAGGGGTTCTTCGACTTCGTCACGGAAGATGTAGGAACCAACAGAGCAGACAGAGGGAACCATGCCGTAAGCGGGGTTGCCGTTGCCGTTTGCGATAACTTCAACGATCAGCTCTCTGTCGATGGAGATAGACAGAGCCTGACGGATCTTCATGTTGGATGTGATGGGATCCTGGCAGTTGAAGATGATCATGGATGTACGGCCTGCTACATACTGCTCGGAAACCATGTCGTCGCGGGCTTCGAACTTTGCCTTATAGTCAAGGTCGGAAACTGTCATGTAGTCGATGGAACCGTTCTCAAAGGAAGCGTACTGTGCGTTGGAGTCGGGGATAATAGAGCATTCAATTGTTTCGAGGATGACGTTTTCAGCATCCCAGAACTTTTCGTTCTTCTTGAGTGTCAGCGAGCTGTTGTGTACCCAGTCTGTCAGAACGAAGGGACCGCAGGAGGGAACCTTGTCGGCCTCTGTGCCGTAGCTGTCGCCGTGTGTATCAGCCAGATCGGCTCTGTCGGGGAAGAACTGTGTGGAGGAGAGCAGAGCGGGCTCGCAAACGCCCAGATGGAGGATAAGTGTGCTTTCGTCAGGTGTCTCTACGCCGATCTCGGAAACATCGACTTCGCCCTTGGAGGCTGCTTCGAAGTTCTGGATGGAATAGTAGGAGCTTGCAAATGCGAATGCGTTTGCGGGGTCAGCCTGACGTCTGAGAGCTGTTGCATAGTCCTCAGATGTGACCTTCTTACCGTCGTTCCAGTAGTTCTCACGGAGCTTGAAGGTGTAGGTCAGACCGTCTGCGGAAATATCATATGTCTCTGCGCCGGCTTCTACGATAACACCGTTCTCGAGCTTAACGAGAGGCTCAAGTGTGTTGTAGAAAACATAACGGTCTGCTGTGCCGAGGAAGCGGGCTACATCAAGAATGTTGGGCTCGGAATGCAGGACCTTGAGGGTCTGATCTTCGGCCAGCTTGACTTCGCCGTCATCAGCGGGCTCTTCGTTCTCAGGGGTCTGAGTGTCCTGCTGATTCTCGTTTGTGTCGGGGGTTTCTTCCTCTTCATTACCGCCGCATGCTGCAAACAGCGAGCAAACCATGAGAAGAGAGAGAAGAAGTGCGAAAAAGCGTTTCATGTTGTTTCTCCTTTTTCTTTATTTTTTAAGCTTTGACAAGCAAAACTTACGCATTAGGGGTGCGCCTTAAACCATTCTACGGTGTCTTCCACAAAGGTGGTTTCGTAGATGGCATGGGTGGCGCCGGTATAGAGGATAAACTCGGTCTCTTTGCCGGCTTCCTCCAGTTTTTCGTGCATCGATATGCTTTGCTCTGGAACGACCTTCCGGTCGTTTGTGCCCTGGCATATCAGCACAGGCTCGTCGATCTTTTCGGGCCAGTAGGTAGCCGAACGGGCAACAAACTCGTCATAATGTGTATCGGGCCCGCCGCCGACAAGCTGATGGAAGACTTCCTTCATGCCCTCGTCACGGGTCTCGTACATTATAAAACAGTCGGACATTCCGGCGCCCACCGATGCGGCCTTTATACGGTCGTCGCGGGCACAGGCCAGATATGTCATCATACCCCCTCGGGAATAACCCACCATATATACTCCGCTCTGATCGGTGAAGGGGAAGCGGAGCGTCATATCGATGAGTGCGATGACATCGTCAACGTCGCTGCCGCCGAACTCTTCGGTGCCTGTTCCGCCGATGGTGCCGCGATACTGACTGCCGACGGTGATATATCCGTTTTGAGCAAACCTGCACACCTCTTCGGCGGTGAGGATGCCGTAGTTTCTGTTGCCTCCGCGGTTATACACGATGGACGGAGTGTTTTCGGAGAGAGTCTGCGCGGGAAAGCAGATATATCCGAACACCTCACACTCGCCGCTTTGATACTTGATCGAATACAGCAGCATCTGCTGATCAAACCCGTCGGGGATCGGCATGGATTTTGCCGATATGACGGACTGATCGCCGATGAGCACCTCTTCGATGGCGGCCGCGTCAAAGGTCCTGGGCTGTTTGCTGCAGCCGGTCAGCATTCCAAGGCTGAGGGCCGCCGCGAGGATGGCGGCCAAAGCCCCGGTGTGAAGAAGTTTATGTTTTTTCATAATGTCTGTTATCAGAAAAACTCTTTGGGGTCCAGCTTTTCGGCTTTGCCGTCAAAAATATCAAGCAGGTCCTGAGACATGTATTTGCGTGCAATGGTCATGCTGGAAACATGGCGGCAGAACCAGCTGTCATCCATGACATAAAATCCCTTGTGGCCGTATTCAGTGCCGTAGCTGTTCTGGATCTTCCATCTGATGGGGTTTCCGTCGCCGTCAAAGTGAACGCCCGCAAAGGTCATGATGTGAAGGCCTGTTGTCGAGCCGTTGTGGCCGCGGTAGGCGATCCATGTTTCTCTGTCGGGGAAACTGAGCTCGGTTCCGAAAACATTTTCATAATCGAAGAGGTCGAGGCTCATGCAGCCCGAATCCTTGTCGGAATCCTGAGCAACATCACATCCCATGACCACCTGATCGCCGCCCTTAAGAGATTCGATGACCAGCTTTTTAATGGTGTCCATATCGAGGTTAAGGCGTTTGTCAACGGGCCTTGCCTTTTCGGGATCTTCGGCGTATACCTTGCCGAGAGGATATCCCGGCTTAGGCTGGTTGACGATGAAGCAATAGTCGTTTGCATCCATGCCGCCATACTGCTTATAGAACTCCTGAGGGGTCATTTCAGGGAGCTTTACAAAGGTGCCGTCAGCCTTACGATATTCAAATCTGATGCTGAGAGGAGGCGCGCCGAGGAATCGGGTGAGGATCGAGAAAATGCCTTCCATCTGCTTTTCCTTGAGATCATAAAGGGCATCTTCGCCTGCGCCGCCGGCATGTGCATCGCGCAGCTGCTTGGCCGACAGTCGCAGCTTTTGCTCAAGGAGCCTTGTGCAGAGGCGTGTATCTATCGAACAGTCGGTGTCGGGCATCATGTACTTGGGAACGACGCCATATTTGTCGGCCAGGTCGCAGAAGCCGTACCACATTCCGTGATCCTTGATGGGAGTACGCAGCTCCTTGACCACATCGGGGTCATTTAAGGGCTTGTCGATCATCTTTATCATCTTATCGATGAACTTTGACGATTTTTCGAGCTGGTCGAAGAAATATGTGTGGTTCTGCGAGAGCTCGAAGTTGTTTTCGGTAATGCCGAGATTGCGTTTGATATTGTGTCTTACGGCATTGAGCGAAGCAAAGGCCCAGCATCTTGCCGTTCGGTTCTGGTTGGTTATTCCTTCGTCCCATACATCGATCTCAAAGATATAGGGGAGCGATCTTATAAGCTCAAGGTTGAGGGAAGAGGCAATGGCACCGTTTTTGGCAACGCTGTTTGCAGCAGCTGTTGCTTTGGGATCGTCGAGGAATGCCTGACGCTGTCTTGCAACAAAATCCAGAGTGATATCTTTCATTTTGTATCCTCCTTAGAACAGTTCAAACTCATTCATCTTTTCGGGCTTTGCATCAAAGATATCGAGCAGCTCCTGAGGCATATATTTGCGGGCAATGACAACGCTGGATACATATCTGTCAAACCAGCTGTCATCCATTACATAGTGTCCCTTTATACCCATCGAGTCGCCGTAGCTGTTGTGGACCTTCCAGCGGATGGGCTTGCCAAAGTCATCAAAATGTACGCCGTCAAAGGCCATGATATGAAGGCCCGATGTGCCGCCGTTATGACCCTTGTATTTGAGCCATGTCTTTCTGTCGGGGAACTCGAGGTCGGTGCCGAAAACATTCTCGTAATCAAGCAGCTGCTGATGCATATAGCCCGAGGGTTTA
>JAFQVZ010000198.1 GCA_017407765.1 Clostridia bacterium
CTCCTTCTCTGCTGTCTCTTTACACTCACACAGATAATTAAGAACCGCTTCCCTTTTTTCTCTTAGTTTTCCCCTGCCAAGCTTTTTCTCATCGTATGGAGGCTGAACCGCCGCCGATACCATTCTGACAACATTTCGCCCGCTTATATTAGCAAAGCTGCGCTCCATAAGTATATGCTCGCTTTTAACGAGCTTTTTGATTATCTGTTCGATCTTATCGGGCTTATCGAGTGCTTTTTTGATCTCGGTGAAAGTCATCGGGCGTCCCTCAGATCTCAGCAAATCGATGAGCATGTTCTCTGTTTCGCCTTTAACTTCGGCCTCAGAGAGACCAATGCGATATTTTTCGGTCGGTTTCTGCCATACTGCAGGGGGTATCATTGCATTTGCACATTCAAAAAAAGTACAGAAAAACTTATTCCTCATCCAAAGTGCGAGAGCAATATCATCTCTTGTCAGGACAACATCGTCGCGATAAAGAAATGATATGGTTTTCATTCCCGCCGTTATTTCAGAGGTCTCAGCCAAAGCAAACACAAAACCTTTGACAAGGCCGTTTCCTCTGCCAAAGGGCACAAGCACACGCTGACCAACCGAAATATCGTTATATTCTGAAGGAACTATATAATCAAACGGTTTATCAAAACTGAAAACAGCCGCCGAAACCGCGACCTTTGCGATTCTGTATAAGTTAGACAAACGGCTGCCTCCTCTTTTGTATAATCTCTAAAATTTGGAAAGGGGCAGATCAAGTAAATCTGCCCTTTTCAACCTGGTTTTTACTCAGCCAGTGTCACTGCTTCTTCTGCAGCATTCTCTTCCAAGACAGCCTCATCTTCGTCCGCTTCAACGCAGGCAACGGGCTTGATCTTGTCGTTAATAATATCTGCCAGAGCAAGCGAAACGGGCTTTTCTGTCAGATGGATCTCAGGATCCATCTCAGCTGCTTCTGCAATATCTCTTGCTCTCTTGGCAGCTACGTTTACAAGGGAATATCTGTTAGGAATCTTCTTAAGAAGTTCATTCATAGAAGGGTAAAGCATCATAATAATCAAGTTCTCCTTTATATGTAAATTACCGGATCAAACCAGCTTAATGTCTATCTGTGTGCTGCGGCATCTTGCAGCGCGGACGACCGACGAAAGATCCTGTATCGCCTCATCAAGCACATCATTTACAATAATGTACTCATATTCGTCCATATGCGAACACTCGCTTCTCGCCTTTTCAAGGCGCATTTTTACGACCTCTTCCTTTTCGGTTCCTCTGTTTCTCAGACGCTCTTCAAGAATATCAAAAGAAGGAGGCGTGATAAATACCAGAATAGCATCGGGCCTCTTATTCTTCACAATAAGCGCACCCTGGACCTCAATTTCAAGGATAACATCGTTTCCGGCTTCAAGCATCTCATTAACCGGGCCTTCGGGAGTGCCGTAATAATTGCCTACATATTCGGCATACTCAAGCATTTCACCGCGGGCAATCATACCCTCAAACTCTTCTTTGGTCTTAAAATAATAATTTTTGCCGTCAACTTCGCCCGGACGAGGCTGACGTGTAGTAGCAGAAACGGAATAAAATACGTTGCTGAGGCGGCGGGACAGGCCTGCAAGAACAGTACCCTTACCCGCTCCGGAAGGACCGGTTACAATAAACAGACTGCCTTTCTTATTCATCATCTTCATCCTCACTGTCTTCATATTCAGAGCTGAGTCGGTTTGCTACCGTTTCAGGCTGGAGCGGCGACAGAATTACATGCTCGGAGTCACTGATGAGAACCGCTCTGCTCCTTCGTCCGTATGTTGCATCGATCAGCATATCTTTTTCTTTGGCTTTCTGGATAACTCGCTTGATAGGAGCCGATTCAGGGCTTACGATCGCAATAATTCGGTTAGCCGAAACCATGTTACCGAAGCCTATATTAATGAGTTTCAAAAAAACGCCTTCTTTCGATTATTCAAGATTCTGGATCTGTTCGCGGATTTTTTCTATCTCTGCCTTAAGCTCTACAACAGTCTTTGCGATCTCGTAATCATTGGCCTTAGAGCCGGTTGTGTTGGCTTCGCGGTTGAGTTCCTGAACAAGGAAATCAAGTTTACGTCCGACAGCAGCCTTGCCGTTTACCATGGACTCAAGCTGCTTGAGATGGCTGCGAAGTCTTACCAGTTCTTCTGTAACAGAAACCTTGTCGGCAAACAATGCTGCCTCCGAAAGAATCTTCTGCTGGGCAATTTCGCTGCCGTCAAGGATCTCATTCATTCTGACAGCTATCTTCTCACGATACTCCTCAACGCTTTCAGGTGAGCGCTTTTCGATAAAGTCGACATACTCGGAAATAAGTTTTCCTCTGTAAAGGATATCCGAGCAAAGACGTACGCCTTCAGTCTCTCTCATCGTGTTATATTCACATACCGCAGCATTCAGCACTTCGGCAACCTGGGCCGAAATGACCTCTGCATCAGCCTCTTCCTTATCCGCTGCAATTGCATCAGGCAGCTTCATGACATCTACAAGACCAAAGTCTTCCATCGGAAGGCCAAATCTCTCAGAGATTGCCTTTGCCGCATTGAGATATCCCTCAATAACGGGCATATTGGGAGAAATGCGGATATCGCTGCCCTCTTTCTCCTTGATGCTGACGTATACGTCAACCTTTCCTCTCACAAGGCTCTGCTGCAGGGTCTTCTTAACCATATCCTCAAGATATGCATAAAGCCTGGGAACCTTTATATTCAGATCAAGATATCTGTGATTTACAGACTTGATCTCTACGCTGATCTCGCGGTTTTCATTTTCTGTCTTGGCTCTGCCGTAGCCGGTCATGCTCTTAAGCATGGATAACACCTCATATCTGACATTTTATCAAATAGACACCGAAGTGCCTGAATGGTCACATTAAATTATACCACAAAGACACTTCGGCGTAAAGTTTAATTAATGATTTATAATCGAGATAATAACAGCTGTTGGCTTTTTTTCTTTCTCCAGTTTTTTTGAATAAAGCCAACAGATCACTCCCCCTGCTGCCAGCCCCAAAAAAGACGAAAGGATCTTCATTCCCTCCGACGGCAGAGGCAGGATATAAAAAGCAACCATAAGGATAATTGGCAGGATATATGTTATATAGGCTGCTTTGAAAACCTTCGAGCTTTCGCTGCCCAAAATAACCCTGTCGCCCACACGTGCACCGATGGGATTCTCTGCTTTTACATGCATTATCTGTTCGGGATGAGAACAGCCTTTACAGTTTCCGCAATCACCACCGCAAGCTGATTTTCGTGTGATTTCAACGATAGTCTCGCCATTCTTAATCTGATAAACAAATGCTTCCTGTGTCATTTTACCTCTCAGGAGAATATATCTCCATTATTCTTGCAGCAGCCCTGATCCCATCTACTGCCGCGCTTACAATGCCTCCTGCATATCCGGCACCTTCGCCGCAAGGAATAAGGCCGTATGCACCTATCGCCATCATATCCTCTCCCCTTGTCATTCTGACCGGAGATGATGTCCTTGTTTCAGGCGCAGTGAAAACTGTATCTGCCGCATCAAAACCCTTCATTTTTCTTCCGAAATAGGGCATTGAACTCTTTATCATTTTGCATACAAAGTCAGGCAAAAAACTGTTTATATCAACAAACTCATATCCTCTGGGATATGTAGGCTCCACCCTTCCAAGCTTTCTGCTGGTTTTACCTTCGGCAAAGTCTCCGTAAAGCTGAACCGGGGCACCATTTCTGCCGGCAGCCGCTTTGAACGCTGCCTGCTCAATACGTCTCTGGAAATACATGCCTGCAAGAGGGTCATTCGACCCAAAATCGGCGGGATCTACCGACACGCATATTGCGGAATTGGCATTTCTGCCCGAACGGGCATGATAACTCATTCCGTTGGTAACGACGCTGTTCTCCTCACTTGCCGCAGCTACAACATAACCGCCCGGGCACATACAGAAAGAATAGCAGGCCCTGTTATCGGCTCTTCTGGATAAAGTATATTCTCCAACAGGCAGCCCTTCAAGACCCATATATTTTCCATAGAGAGCATAGTCAATATCACTCTGCAGGTGTTCAGCCCTTACTCCAACCGAAAATGCCTTTGGAATAAGGGTAAAGCCTCTGTCTCTAAGCATCGTGAATGTATCCCTTGCGCTGTGACCTGCAGCAAGGATAGCAGTCTGTGCGCCATATACATTGCCCTTATCATCTGTAACCGAAACAAGCTTGCCGTCTTTGCAGGTAATGTCAGCAATTTTAGTATTGAAATAAACTTCTCCACCCAGCCTGATTATGTCTTCACGCATAGCCTTAACTATACCCTTAAGCTTGTCTGTTCCTATATGAGGCTTTGCCTTAATAAGCATCTCCTTTTCCGCGCCGTACTCGCCCAGAAGGTCAAGCACAAGCTGGCTTTTAGGATCATTGATCCTTGTAGTCAGCTTGCCGTCGGAATATGTGCCGGCTCCACCCTCTCCAAACTGAACATTGGAGGAAAGGTCAAGCTCCCCACCTGCAAAAAACGAATCGACTTTGATATCTCGCTCTTCAATGGCTCCACCGCGTTCGAACACTATGGGAGCATATCCGTTGCGTGCAAGAATAAGCGCAGCAAAAAGGCCTGCGGGGCCAAATCCGATTACGATCGGCCTGTTTACAAGTTTCGTCTCCCCCATAGGAACGGGCATGGAAGCTTTGCTGCGTTTTTTAACCGAAGGCAGGTCAAGCTTTTCAACCAGCTTATCTTCATCGACATCAAGTTCAAGCTCCACAGAAACTACCTTGGAGAGATTATTATGCCTGAGATCAAACGAAACTTTGTGAATATCAGAAGAAAGACAAACAGAAGCAGAGGCTTTGACGATTTTCAAAGCCTCTGTGACTGCCTTTTCTTCTGTACTTGCAAATGGCATTTTAATGCCGGAAACTATAATACTCATATATTACGGTACTTCCACAACTACAGTGTATGTGCCGACGACCAAAAACTGATCATCAAGCGAAATTATTTTAGCCGGTATCTCATTAAGACCCGAAACAAGTTCCTCTGGTTTGTAAGAAAGCTGGATATCAACGCTTGCTGCTCCAAGCTCATCTTCACGGCCCTCTACAGTCCAGCCATTGACGACAATATCCGAAAGATATTCAAAATCTGCACTTTCAGGAAGAGCTTCCTTATCAATGATCAACTCGATTTTTTTGATACCAACCGGTTCAACTTTAACCTTGACCGACGATATATTCTGCTCAGAGGTAACACCGTTAGGCAGAATAACAGGAAGTTCAAACTCAAAAAGACCGCTGCGTACTATTGTTTCAAGATTAACATTGCCCACATCGATATGGTTAAGTGTAGACACGACCTCGGGGTCACCATTGATCTTGACACTGGGAGGATCTATGCTGATCTCAAACAGTTCTTCGGTAATAAAGCCATAATTATTCGTCTTCAGGACAAAGGGGATCTCACCTGTCTGGCGAATATCAAGAGTTGCCTGGACCGCGGAAGTGTTGACCGAGAGAAAGGAACTGGTGACCTCATCGCCTTCGGAATCTACAAGCTTATACGAAAGTGTAGCTTCAGAGGTTTCCTTAAGTTCACTGATGTCGTAGGACGCGACTGCCTTTACGATCTTGTTAAGTGTGATCTCAGGACCGGTAACAGTAACGGCATCAGGTCTGAGCGTGCGCTTGTCAAGAATATATCCTTCAGGAAGCGCGCCTGTGAGATTCAGTTCAACAGGCACCGGTTTTGATGTGATCCTCTCTACAACGATAGGAAGCGTCTGAGTGATTTTCTTGATCGTAACGCCATCAACATTGGTATTTACCTGATATTTTATATTGTAAGTGCCGGGACTTGTGATAGAGCTGAGATCAGCTGTTGCAGTGATACTGTCTTCATCAACCATGGTGAGCTTATCACCCTGACCATACAACGTGAAGGAAACTGCAGCAGGTGTGCCGGATGTAATAAGAAGATCGTTCTGAGTGAGAGCATCCATTCCGGTAAAATCAACGATAATACGCGAATAGGTTTCTTTAAGTTCATGATCGGTCGAACCCATGACATACGACCACATAAGGATCGCGCAGGCAACCGAAAGGGCCTTAGTAAAGACGTCATTTTTTCTGATCCATTCCATCATTTCTTAAACGCCTCCCTTACCCACGAGATAATATTCTTATTCTCCTTTTTTTCTTCATCAGGTGTAGAAAGAAGTTCCTGGAGCAAAAGTCTTTCAAGCGTCTCGGGGGCAAGATGTCTTTTAAGCATGCCTCCCTTTGCGAAAGAAATCGCGCCGGTTTCTTCAGATACAACTACAACACAGCAGTCGCAGCTTTCACTCATACCAAGCGCCGCGCGGTGTCGTGTACCAAGATCTTTGCTGATATCAAACTTAGCAGAAAGAGGCAGAATACATCCTGCGGCATTAAGCCTAAGGTTCTTGACCACAACCGCACCGTCATGCAGCGGAGCCTTGGGATAGAACACATTTTTTACAAGCTCTGCTGTTACGTCAGCATTGATCGTAGTACCGGTGGCAGAGATATGGTCAAGCGAATCTTCGGTTTCAAAGACTATGAGCGCACCCGTCTTTGTCCACGCCATCGCACTGACCGCTTCGACGATCTGCATTACCATAAGCTTGGTGCTTTCTTCATCAGCATTCTTGCTTTTAAAGATATTGAAGGTAGCCTTACCAAACTGCTCAAGGATCCTTCTGAGCTCCGGCTGAAAAACAACAACGATCGCAAAAGAACCGATCTGCATAATGCTGGACATGATAAAATGAACAACTTTAAAACGTTCTGCCGATATCCACATTATCAGAATGATGAAAAAGATGCCTTTAAGAAGCCTTACGGCTGTTGTATTGCGCATAAGCGTGATCAGCTTATACAGCAAAACCGAAACGATCACGATATCAAGAAAATCATAAATCGTGAAAAAACTGATATAATCCAAAAAGTTCATCACAACACCTGAAATCTATAATAAATTTTCTATTACTCTTCTTTAATAGTAACAATTAAACGGTTCTTTTTCAATAGAAAATTTTTAAACTTTCTTCATTTTTTGGACAATAATTTCTTAAGAATTATCTGTTCAAAACAACAGCTTTAAAACCCATAGATTTTAAAGCTGAAATGTTTTGTCTGACGAGCAAAGCAACCGAATAGGCCGATATTCCTTCACCATTTCCGGTAAAGCCAAGCCCTTCCTCGGTCTTCGCCTTAATGGAAACACGCGAAGCATCCACTCCCATCGACTCGGAGATTATTTTTTTCATCTTGGGAATATGAGGCATCATCTTGGGGCGCTGAGCCACAATAATCGTGTCGATATTACCGACTTTATACCCCTCTTCCCTAATGATCCTTACACATTCCCTGAGCAGAGCTATGCTGTCAGCCCCTTTATATCTTGGATCGGTATCCGGAAAATGAGTTCCTATATCAGGCAAGCCCGCGGCGCCAAAAAGGCTGTCGATTATTGCATGAGCAAGCACATCAGCGTCGCTATGTCCATCAAGCCCTTTCTCATAGGGTATCTCTACTCCACCAATGATTAAAGGACGTCCTTCTTTGAGCCTGTGGACATCATATCCATTTCCAATTCTAATATCTGTCATATTTCCTCCGCCAAAAAGGCCTCTGCCGATACAATATCTTCTTTAGTGGTGATTTTAAGGTTTCTATAAGATCCCTCTACCAGAAGCGGCTTGGCACCCAACAGTTCGAGTGCAGCACAATCATCCGTAACTGTAATCTTCTTCTCCAAACAGTTCTGCAGAGCAGCTGTAAGAAGAGCCTTATCTGCACCCTGGGGTGTCTGCATTGCCCTCACATCTTCACGGGGCAAAATCCTGTATGTCCCTGTTTCATGGTCAAAAATACGGATCGTATCCTTAACCTTGACCGCTGCAGCCGCACAATTATGAGTTTTCAGCGCCTCTACCACTCGGTCGATCACTTCCTGAGGAACAAGAGGTCTTGCTCCGTCATGAACAAGAATATAATCCGCCTGCTTGTCTGCCGAACAAACGCCCTTATAAACGCTCTCATTTCTGTCTGCTCCGCCGGCAATAACCTTTGTTACTTTGGATATACCATAGTTTTTTGCAATTTCGGCATATGTAACGATCATATCTTCTTTTGCAGAGATAATGATCTCAGAAATATTTGCATTTATCTCAAATGCCCTGAGAGTATGAGCGAGCACCGGCAAGCCTCCAAGTTCGGCAAGCAATTTGTTTCCTCCGCCCATACGCTGAGACGAGCCGCCGGCAGCTATTACCGCAGTTATAAAAGGCGGTTTCTTTTTCTTGAAAAAATCAAACATACAATCACCTTTAATTCTTTACTATATTATATATCTTAACACTCATATACTGCTTTTTCAAGCAACTAATATCAAAAGACGGAAAGAAACCTTTCCGTCTTTTTAAGATTACATCATATTAAGTCTCAGTTTATCTGCTATCATCGAAATAAACTCTCCATTAGTGGGCTTTCCCTTCAAATTGGAAACAGTATATCCAAAATAACCATTAAGAACCTCAACATCGCCTCTGTCCCAAGCTACTTCTATGGCATGTCTGATAGCCCTTTCAAC
>JAFQVZ010000199.1 GCA_017407765.1 Clostridia bacterium
CATTTCTTGCCTTCCCCTTGATGGGGAAGGGGGACCGCCGTACGGCGGTGGATGAGGTGACCTACGGCAAGTCCGGCCGGGCGATTCGTGAATCGCCCCTACAATATCCCCCAGTCAACTTCGTTGACAGCCCTCTTTAGGCAAATACAGCCCCCTCAAAGAGTTCCAATAAAATGTTTCAAGGAGAAACACACATGATATTCAGCAGTCCAATGTTTTTTGCTGTCTACCTGCCGGTGGTGCTGGTGCTTTATTACCTCTCGCCGCGTAAGGTGAAAAATCTGACCCTCTTTATCCTCAGCCTTATCTTCTACGGCTGGGGCGAGCCTGTTTATGTCAGCCTTATGCTGTTCTCCACCGTTCTTGACTATACCTGCGGCAGGATGGTGGATAAATACCGCGGCACCAAAAGGTCGAAGCTGTGGCTTTGTGTGTCGGTGTGCGCCAACCTCGGCCTGCTGGGTATTTTCAAATACAGCGGCTTTGTGGTGTCGTCTGTGAACAGCCTGCTGGGCCTTTCGCTTAAGGTGCCTCAGCTGGCGCTGCCCATCGGCATTTCCTTCTACACCTTCCAGACAATGTCCTATACCATCGACGTATACCGCGGCGAGGCCCCCGTTCAGAAGGATATCATTGCCTTCGGCACCTATGTCACCCTCTTTCCCCAGCTCATTGCCGGCCCCATCGTAAGATATCTCGATGTTGCCGAGCAGATGAAGGGCAGAGGCCATTCCTTCGACAAGTTCGGCGAGGGCGCTTCCCGATTCGTATGCGGCATGAGCAAAAAGGTCCTTATCGCCAACACCCTCGGCAGGCTGTGGGAGCTCATGTCCCAGGGCCAGCTCAGCCTTGTGGGCTCGTGGCTGGGCATCATCTGCTATGCCTTCCAGATCTATTTCGACTTCTCGGGTTACTCCGACATGGCCATCGGCCTCGGACATATGCTGGGCTTCACCTTCCCCGAAAACTTTAATTATCCCTATGTTTCGCGATCCATCACCGAGTTCTGGCGCCGCTGGCACATCTCCCTCGGCACATGGTTCCGCGAATACCTCTATATCCCCCTGGGCGGCAACCGCAAGGGCCCTAAGCGTCAGGTGGTCAATATGCTGGCGGTATGGCTCTTCACCGGCATCTGGCACGGCGCAGGCTGGAACTTCCTCCTGTGGGGACTTTATTACTTCGTACTGCTGTCTATCGAGAAGCTGTTCCTGCTCAAGCATCTTAAAAAGCTGCCCGTCATCTCGAATATCTACACCCTTGTGGCCGTTCTGTTCGGCTGGGTGCTGTTCGCATTCGAGGATATGGGCATGGTCATGACCTATGCCGGCGCGATGCTGGGCTCGGGCGTGCCCTTCATCAACTCGCAGGCCATCTATTATCTCACCACACTCGCGCCCCTGCTTATGGCGGCGGCGGTCGGCTCGACCCAGCTACCTCAGAAGGCTTATGCCGCCCTTACAAAGAAGGATAATATCCCTGCGGCGGCAGTGTCGGGCGTGCTTATTGCGGCAGGCCTCATAGCCTCGCTGGCCTACCTTGTTGCAGGCACCTATAACCCCTTCCTCTACTTCAGATTCTAAGGAGGCACAGATATGAAAAACAAAACAGCAGCAGCCGTTTTTCTGGCCATCGTGGCCATCATTTCGGTGTGCTTCCTTGTTCTTCCTAAAAGGGAATATTCCGACAACGAGAACCGATTCCTGACTCCCATGCCCGAGTTCAGCCTTGAGGCCCTATTTTCGGGCGAGTTCACAAGCGAATACGAGAGTTATGTCACCGACGGCTTCCCCTTCCGCGATGCGTGGATATCCCTTAAGAGCCGCCTTGACCTTGCCATGGGCCGCGGCGACACCAACGGCGTTTATGTCACCGACGACGGCTATCAGATCGAGATGTTCGACGATATAGACATGGAGCGCTTTGAGAAGAACCTCGAATATCTCCGCGCGGCAAAGGAGATGTATGAGGGAAAGCTCGATTCCTTCAATGTCATGCTGGTGCCCACGGCGGCCGAGGTGCTTAAGGACAAGATCGGCCAGCACACCGCCGATATCTCGCAGGCCGAGCTGCTGGCTATGGCCGAAGACCTGCTGACCGTCGACTGTCTTGACGTTCTTTCGCAGCACACTAATCAGAACATTTATTACCGCAACGACCATCACTGGACATCGCTGGGAGCCTACTACTGCTTCGAGGCACTTATGGGCGACATCGCCCTGCCCCTCGGCCAGTATACCCAGCAGACCATCTCCAGCCAGTTCCTCGGGACTACCTTCTCCAAGACCGGCATATGGTTCAAGATGGACACCATCGAGGCCTATAATTACGGCTATCCCACCGTCGAGCACAACATGGACGGGGTGATCCGCGAGGGCATCCTTGATATGTCCTATCAGAATGTAAAGGATAAATATTCGGTGTTCCTCAGCGGCAATCAGGCCCTTTCGGTCATCGACACCGGCAACGAAGGCGACAGGCTGCTGGTGGTGAAGGACTCTTATGCCAACTCCTTCATCCAGTTCCTGCTGCCATATTACAGCGAGATCCACGTTATCGACCTGCGCACCTTCGGCATGAACCTCTCGGCTTATATCGAGCAGGAGGACATCACCGATATGCTGGTGCTTTATAACCTCAAGGGCTTCTCGGAAGAGCCTTCGGTTTATAAGATCGCAAAGTAAACAGGATATAAAAAGCCCCTCACTTCGGCAAGTGAGGGGCTTTTCCCATCAAAAGGAAAGAAAGGAAATGTGTGGATGATGTGAATGCCACCCTCTTTCAAAAGAGGGCTAAGAGAACGACGCCCCTCGTCCAAGGCTCCTTTGGGAAAGGAGCTGTCGGCCTTGTGCCGACTGAGGATTGGAACAGAGATATTATTGGAAATATCCGTTCCCTCCATTCTTCCTTACTTCATAGCCATCGGGCATGGAGGGATATGGTGGTTTTCAGAGGTCTCGCCGCACCATCACCCGTCGCCTAACGGCGCCACCCTCTTCACCGAAGAGGGCTAAGAGAACGGCTCCCCGCGTCTAAGGCTCCTTTGAAAGAGGGCTTAACTGCACAGCATACAGAAAGCGCCATATAATTTTCCCAAAACTACTGTCCGAAATTGCGCCTCAATTTCGTATAAGAGGGTGAAAGACAAAAAGAAAGGAGGGCAGAGGATGCTGATTTTTCTCTCAGCCATAGAGGGCGACGACAGCCGCAGCCGCTTCACCGCCATCTATAACCAATATAAAAACCTGATGTTTCACGCCGCAAACGATATCCTGCACAACGAGCAGGATGCCGAAGACATCACCCAC
>JAFQVZ010000200.1 GCA_017407765.1 Clostridia bacterium
AATCTTGTGTGGATCCTTCTTGGCGGCTGGCTGGTAGCGGCTGCATGGGCAGCTATCGGCCTTTTATGGTCGGTCACGATCGTCGGCTTGCCTGTGGGCACCCAGTGCTTCAAGTTTGCCGTCATGAGCCTTGTGCCCTTTGGCCGCGAAGTGTTTTTCGGAGGCGGAGCCGGCTCGCTGCTGCTCAATGTCCTGTGGCTGGCCTTTGGCGGGATCGAGCTTGCAGGACTGCACCTTATGATAGGTGCGGCCCTCTGCCTGACGATCGTAGGTATCCCTTTCGGACTTCAGCATTTCAAGCTGGCAAGGCTGGCTATCCTGCCCTTCGGCTCTAAAGTGATGTGAATCTTAAAGTAGGGTTAAAACAGATTAAAGTATACTTAACTGGTAGACAAACGAGAGAGGGTAATGTATAATTGAATCATAAAAAGAAAAGGAGCTGAAAACATGATGAAGAAATGGATAAAGAGGCTTATTGTTCCTGCCGCTTTTCTTTTGGCGGCAGCGGTTTTTGTCCTGGCTGTGGCGTTTGACTTTGAAATGTCGGTAAGGTTTGACGATATTCCTCCCCAGGCGCTGGATAACATCACGGTGACGGTAAAGCCTTATTACGGAAATGTCGAAACCATCGAACTGAATGACGAGCAGAAGTTCAGGCTGTTTGAGGCTCTTGACGAGCTTGAAACACGCGGGCTTAATCTTAAAGATAAGGCGATAACACCCGAGGATAAGGGCTATTCGATCGTCATACACGGCCTTGAGAGCGGCAGCATAGTTATAAATGCGGCGCCCGGAGTACAGCGGTTTTACACCCTTGAGGGAAGATGGTTCAAGCATAACCTCGGTGACACCGAAGAGATTAACTATTTCATCTACAGGCTTGTGGAAGAGGTTAATAATTAAAGATAAGGCTCTGCCGGTGGGCAGAGCCTTTATTGTGTTGACGAAGCCGTTTTGTTCTGATAAAATGAACTTAAAGCAAACTTTAAAGGAGAATGTCTTATGGCATATTATTCTATAGGTGAAATGGCAAAGATCCTCGGAGTGGCCACATCCACACTGAGATATTATGATAAAGAGGGCCTGCTGCCCTTTGTCGAGCGAACCGACGGCGGTGTAAGACGTTTTAAGGATGAAGATGTCGAGTGGCTGGTTACCATCGAGCATCTTAAAAAGACCGGCATGCCCATAAAGGATATTGCCGTGTTCGTAAGCCTTGATACCCAGGGCGATGAAACCATTGCCCAGCGCCTCGAGCTTATCGACCGCCAGCGTGAAAATGTAAGGCAGCAGATCGAGCAGCTGGAGAACACACTTAAGGTGCTTGACTATAAGCACTGGTATTATGAAACGGCTCTTGAGGCCGGCACCTGCGACATTCACAAAACTCCCTGCGGAGTTGTGAATGTTCCGGGAGAGCATCAGGAGGGCAGAGATATGGTGTGTGTCGAATCGGCCTGCAGCGTCCTTCAAAAGGTAAGGGCAGAGAAGGTAAGCGCACGTGCGGCAAATAATTAAAAATAAAAACGGGTACACAGTTTGTGTACCCGTTTTTTACAGCCTTGATTAGCCGATGTAGTTCTTGATGAGGTCAAATGTAGCGACGAGGCCGTCTACATGTGTTCTCTCATAGCCGTGGGAAGCATAAACGCCGGGGCCGATGAGGGCATGGCGGACGTCATAGCCTGCCTTAAGTGTGACTTCAACGTCGGAGCCATAGAAGTTGTAGATATCAACTGCATAGTTGATGTTGTTCTCCTTGGCAACCTTGATGAGGTCGGTTGTCATGTCGTAGTTGTAGGGGCCGCCCGAGTCCTTAGCACAGATGGAGACCATCTCTTCCTTGCAGCCGAGGCCATCGCCTACGCAGCCCATGTCGACTGCCAGAACATCGTTGATGCCTTCGGGAACGCCGCAAGCTGCGCCGTGGCCGACTTCTTCATACATCGAGAACATGATAACGACCTTGCGGGAGGGGGTGATGCCTTCGTCCTTGAGATACTTGGCGTATGTCAGCAGAACAGCTGCCGAAGCCTTGTCGTCGAGGAAACGGCTCTTGATGAAGCCCTTGGATGTGACTGTGAAAGCGGGGTTGACTGCAACAAAGTCGCCGCGGTCGATGCCCAGAGCCTTAACATCTTCAGCCGAGTTGACGAACTCGTCGAGAACTACTTCGAGGTTGCTCTCAAAGGAACGAGCCTTGTTGATGTCGGCATTAACGTGGGAAGAAGCATTGGGGACCTGGAATGTGCCTTCATAGCTGCCGCCGAATCTTGTGTGGACCTTTACCAGCTCTGTCTCAACATTGTTGGGGTTGAGGCCGCCGATGCGGGAAACGACCAGCCTGCCGTTGGGCTTGATCGAGCTTACGATAGCGCCCAGTGTGTCGCAGTGAGCGAACATCATCAGGCCGTTGCCTTCGCCGCCCAGGTCAGCTCTTACGCCGCCCTTGTGGAGGCACTCGGGTGTGTAGCCGAGGCGTGTGATCTCTTCGCAGAGATACTTCTGGACATCGGCTGTATAGCCTGTGGGGCTGTCGATGGAAAGCAGCTTCTCGAGCTGCTCGAGCATATAGGACTTATAAACTTCCTTCATGATCTTTCTCCTTTATTCCATTGCCTTTACGGCAAAGAGATTATACATATATATAATGCCACAAACTTGCGAAAAAGGCAATAAAACTTCGCAAATTCTTTAACTGATGGATCAGAAACGGCATATAGAAAAAAACTATGGATAAGCAGATATATATTAGGGCTGGTGGCGGGCATGGCAGGTGTGTTAGACTGAGTATAAAAGAAGCCGCAGGGCACTATAAAAAGAAAGGAAGTCACGACTATGTCTGCAAACTCTCCGCTGCTCAAGCCTATCAAGGTAGGTCCTCTCGAACTCAAAAACCGAATCATGTTTCCCCCTCTGACCACCGGTTATGAGGAGCGCGACGGCTCTATCGGACCCAGAAGTCTAAGCTTTTACGAGCGCCTTGCAAAGGGCGGCGTTGGATATATCGTAATGGGCGACGTATCGCCTGTACGCACCTTTTCTCCCACACCC
>JAFQVZ010000201.1 GCA_017407765.1 Clostridia bacterium
CTCCTTTTTAAATATAATATTCTATGGTGATATTATATTATTTAAAAAGGCACGGAGCATTTCGCATATGTAGTTTCAGAGTCGGGAAAAGGCCGCTGACAAAAACTGTCAGCGGCCTTTAGGTGTGATATATTAAAGCTTTTCTGTGTTGAGGGCGCGGAGCGAGTTGAGGATAGCCAGGAAGGCTACGCCAACATCGGCAAACACGGCTGCCCACATATTGGCATGGCCGAATGCGCCGAGGATCATAACGCCGATCTTGATCACCAGAGCAAAGACTGTGTTCTGGCGCGCGATGCCGAGAGTCTTGCGGGCAACGCGGATAGCTGTTGCGATCTTCGAGGGTTCGTCGGTCATAATAACGATGTCGGCTGCCTCGATAGCGGCATCCGAGCCGAGGGCGCCCATGGCAATGCCGATATCGGCACGGGCCAGAACGGGGGCATCGTTGATGCCGTCGCCTACAAAGGCCAGCTTCGAGCCTTCGCGCTGGGCAGCCAGCAGCTCTTCGACCTTATCGACCTTATCGCCGGGGAGGAGCTGGGTATAGATCTTATCAAGACCAAGCATCTTGCCTACGCGCTCGCCTGCAGCCTTGTTGTCGCCGGTGAGCATAACGGTCTGCTTGATACCGCTGGACTTGAGGTCGGCTACAGCACGGACCGAGTCGTCCTTGATCACGTCGCTGATAATGATATGGCCCATATAAACGCCATCACACGCGACATGAACGACTGTTGCATAGTCGATATCCTTGCCGCTGTATTCGATGCCGAACTGCTCCATGAGCTTGTTGTTGCCTGCGAGGACAGTGTGGCTGCCGACCTTTGCCGAGAGGCCCTTGCCTGCGATCTCGGTGACATCGGTGACGATAGTCTGATCGACTTCCTTGCCGTATGCCTTGCGGAGGGAGATGGCGATGGGATGGGTGGAGAAGCACTCGGCATGAGCCGCTGTGTAGATGAGCGCATCTTCAGATGTGTCTCCGGAGGGAACTGTCTTCTCAACAGCGAAAACACCCTTTGTAAGTGTGCCGGTCTTGTCGAAGACAACTGTGTCGGCCTGGGCGAGAGCCTCAAGATAGTTGCTGCCCTTAACGAGAACACCGCGCTTTGCCGCGCCGCCGATGCCGCCGAAGAAGCTCAGGGGGATCGAAATAACAAGGGCGCAGGGGCAGGAAATTACGAGGAAGATAAGGCTGCGCTTGAACCAGTTGGGGAAGAGCGAGAAGAAGGAGCCTGCGCCTGTGAGGGCGAGGAACAGAGGAGGCAGGAATGCCAGGATAACAGCCGAGATAACTACTGTGGGTGTGTAATACTTGGCGAACTTGGAAATAAAGTTCTCGGAGGTCGACTTTTTGCTGCTGGCATTCTCGACAAGGTCGAGGATCTTGCTGACGGTAGATTCGCCATATTCCTTGGTGACGCGCGCTGTCAGCAGGCCGTTCTGATTGATGCAGCCCGAAAGGATGGGGTCGCCTTCGCTAACGTCGCGGGGGATCGATTCGCCTGTCAGGGCCGAGGTGTCGAGGCTCGAATGTCCTTCGAGAACAATGGCGTCGAGGGGAACACGTTCGCCGGCCTTGATGACGATGATATCATCGGGACGGACTTCTTCGGGATCTACGGTCTCAACAGTGCCGTCTTCACGCTTGATGTTGGCATAGTCGGGGCGGATATCCATCAGGTCGGAAATGGATTTTCTCGACTGGTTGATGGCATAGCTCTGGAAGAACTCGCCGATCTGATAAAACAGCATAACTGCAGCAGCCTCGTCGAAGTCCTGAAGGGCAAAGGCGCCGAAGGTGGCGATCATCATAAGGAAGTTTTCGTCAAAGACCTTGCCGCGCTTGATGTTGCGGATGGCCTTCTGAACAACGTCGTGGCC
>JAFQVZ010000202.1 GCA_017407765.1 Clostridia bacterium
AAGCGTATATGTGAATATGGCTTTAAAATAGGCCGAATGGAAAAAGGTCCTCTTAACAAAATAACCGATGTTCCCGGAGTCACTGTCGGTCACTGCACCGTGGATGAGGGAGCGAGCCGCACCGGTGTCACCGTCATCATGCCCTGCGAAGATAACCCATTCGCACGCAAGCTGACGGCAGCTGCTTTTGTCCATAACGGCTTTGGCAAGACCATGGGTATCCCTCAGATCGACGAGCTGGGCACCCTCGAGTCGCCCGTCGCCCTCACCAACACACTTAATATCGGCAAGGTGCAGGATGCTGTGGCCGAATATATGCTGGAAAGATGCAAACGCGAGGGCGTCAGGTGCACATCCATCAATATTGCCGTTGGCGAGTGCAACGACTCGATCCTCAGCGATATCTCGCTGAGAGCGGTAGAGAGGGAGCATGTGTTCAAGGCGATCTATTCGGCCGGCAAAGACTTTGAAGAAGGCGATGTGGGCGCAGGCAAGGGAACAGTCTGCTTCGGATTTAAGGGCGGCATCGGTTCGGCTTCGCGAGTAATAAATATCGGTGAAAAGGCATACACATTGGGTGTTCTGGTCCAGTCGAACTTCGGCGCTACCGAGACTTTCACACTTTGCGGCAACAATATCGGCCCCGAGCTCAAGGATAAGATAACTCCCGCGCCTCTCGACCGCGGTTCTATAATGATGGTGGTCGCCACCGACCTGCCTTTGTCTGACCGTCAGCTTAAGAGGGTCATCCGCAGATGCGGAGTCGGTCTTTCGCGCTGCGGCTCCTTCATGGGTCACGGCAGCGGCGACATAATGCTGGGCTTTACCACAGCCAACCGCATCGAGGCAGAGGGGGAGACTCAGAGCATCACCATCCTTCGGGAGGATCTGCTGGGTCAGGCCTTTACCGCCTGCGCCGAGGCCACCGAGGAGGCCATCCTCAACTCTCTCGCCATGGCCAATACTGTCGAAGGCTATGACGGAACGGTTAAATACTCTCTCACCGATGTATATTTGAATACTTTAGGGAAATAAGATGAAAAATGTAACTCTTTGTTATATCGAGCGCGGCGATGAATACCTGATGCTGCACCGCGTAAAGAAGAAAAACGATGTTAATCACGACAAGTGGATAGGTGTAGGCGGCAAGTTTGAGGATAAAGAGAGTCCCGAGGACTGCATCCTACGCGAGACTCTTGAAGAGACCGGACTTACCCTGACCGACTACCGTTACCGCGGCCTTGTCACCTTTGTAAACACCGTCTACGAGACCGAGTATATGCATCTGTTCACCGCCACCGGCTGGAGCGGTGAGATAGGCGAATGCCGCGAGGGCAACCTCGAGTGGGTCAAGAAAGATAAGGTAGCCTGCCTTCCTATATGGGAGGGCGACAAGATATTCCTACGCCTGCTAGCTGAAGAAGTGCCTTTCATCTCGCTCAAGCTAATGTATGACGGCGATGTTCTCACCGGCGCCGTGCTAAACGGAAAAGTAATGGAGATATGAAAAAACCGCCTTCGGGCGGTTTTTCATGCCGGTTTACAGATTATTCCCATTTCGTTTACACAAACTTATTGGTGTGTTAACAGAAATCGGCAGAATAAAGTCACACTCTGGATATAATAATAGCTGTAAATAAGAAAATCATCCAAAAGGGGAAAATATTACATGCAGGAGTTTAAAAAGCCCGGGAAAAACAAATGGCTTGTCTATTACGGCGTTGTGCTGGTGCTTATGGTGCTGCTCAACACCTTTATTCTGCCATCTGTTACCGAGCATCATGTGAAGGAGACCGACTACGGCACCTTTATGACCATGACCAAGGAAGGGAATATAGGTCTTGTAGATATCCAGGATTATCAGATCCTTTTCACCGACAAAGCCAAAGAAAACATATATAAGACAGGCATCATAAATGACCCGGGTCTTGCCGAGCGACTGAATGCTTCGGGCGCAGTCTTTTCAAGCGAGATTGTCCAGCCGGCATCGCCCGTAATGTCTTTTCTTCTGTCGTGGATCTTGCCCTTTGGTATGTTCATTCTGTTGGGCAACATCCTCTCCAAAAAACTCAATAAGTCGATGGGCGGCGGCTCGATGGCCTTTGGCCTGGGCAACTCGGGGGCCAAGGTGTATGTACCTTCGTCTACCGGCATCAGCTTTGATGATGTAGCCGGCGAAGACGAGGCCAAGGAGCTGCTGAGCGAGATAGTCGATTTTCTTCATTCGCCCGAAAAATATCGCGAGATAGGCGCTAAACTGCCCAAGGGAGCGCTGCTCGTAGGCCCTCCCGGCACCGGCAAGACTCTTCTTGCAAAGGCAGTGGCAGGAGAGGCTGATGTCCCCTTCTTTTCCATTTCGGGTTCCGAGTTTGTCGAGATGTTCGTAGGCCGCGGCGCGGCAAAGGTCCGCGATCTCTTCAAGCAGGCCAATGAAAAAGCTCCCTGCATCGTGTTCATAGATGAGATCGACACCATCGGCAAAAAGCGCGACGGAAACTTTGGCGGAGGCAACGACGAGCGCGAACAGACCCTTAATCAGCTGCTGACCGAGATGGACGGCTTTGATGCAGGGAAGGGCGTTGTTGTTCTTGCTGCCACCAACCGCCCCGAATCGCTGGACCCCGCGCTGCTTCGTCCCGGCCGCTTTGATAGGCGCATTCCCGTCGAGCTGCCCGATCTTCAGGGCAGGACAGATATCCTCAAGGTACATGCCGCACGCATAAAGCTTTCGGGAGAGATCGATTTCGAGCCGGTGGCCAAGATGGCTGCCGGGGCATCGGGAGCCGAGCTTGCCAATATAGTCAACGAGGCTGCCCTGCGCGCTGTGCGCGCCGGACGAAAGGCGGCCACCCAGTCCGACCTTATCGAGAGTGTCGAGACTGTCATCGCAGGCTATGAGAAAAAGACCCGCGTTCTTTCCGATAGAGAGAAGAGAATAGTG
>JAFQVZ010000203.1 GCA_017407765.1 Clostridia bacterium
CATGTTCGTTATGGGCGTTAACCACATGAACTACACAAGCGATATCAACATCGTTTCCAATGCTTCCTGCACAACAAACTGCCTCGCTCCTCTTGCCAAGATCATCAACGACAACTTTGGCATCGAGTCGGGCCTTATGTCCACAGTCCACGCCATCACAGCTACACAGAAGTCGGTTGACGGCTACTCCAACAAGAACTGGAGACTGGGCAGAGCCGCTTCGGGCAGCATCATCCCCTCGACAACCGGCGCAGCCAAGGCTGTCGGCACGGTCATTCCCGAGCTGAAGGGCAAGCTGACAGGTATGGCTTACAGAGTTCCCACAATCGACGGTTCGGTCGTAGACCTGACAGTCAACCTGAAGAACTCGGCTACATACGAAGAGATCTGCGCAGCAGTCAAGAAGGCTGCTGAGGGCGAGCTCAAGGGTCTGCTGCAGTACACAGAGGACGAGCTGGTCTCCTCCGACGTTATCGGCAACTCCCACGGCAGCGTTTTCGATGCCAAGGCAGGTATCGCTCTGACAGATAAGTTTGTCAAGCTGGTCGCATGGTATGACAACGAGTATGGCTACACAAGCATGCTGCTCAAGCTGGTAGCTCATATGGCTAAGGTCGACCATCAGTAATTCTTAAACGGCAATTTTTACGCACTCAGGCCCATCTTCATCATACGAAGATGGGCCGCTTTTATCCCCTCTTTCCGCAATAAAAAAGTTTTTTAAAAAAAGCAAAAATAATGCTTGCATTTTGGAAAGAGATGCTATATAATAACTCTTGTCGTCAGCGAGAGCGACGCGATACGGGCCTTTAGCTCAGTTGGTTAGAGCATCCGGCTCATAACCGGACGGTCCCGGGTTCGAGTCCCTGAAGGCCCACCATTTATTTTAATATTGTATAAGTTATGGAGCAGTATCGAAGAGGCCATAACGAGCACGATTGGAAATCGTGTGTACGTCAAAAGCGTACCGAGGGTTCGAATCCCTCCTGCTCCGCCAGAAAAGAACACCCTTTGTCATTCAGACAAAGGGTGTTTTCTTTTCAACGAAATAAATCCCTTGCCGGATTTGTGAAATACACTTCGCGTGTGAAATATGGCTTCGCCATGTGAAATGCCTGCCGGCGTGGGGATTTATTTCATTTCACTTGAAGCGTCAGCTTCAAATTTCACAATGACCACAGGTCATTATTTCATATCCGAAGGATATTTCATTTTAACTTCAGCAACAATATGATATAATTATTTCAGAAGGGTGGTGTTCATGTGGCGGAATCAAAACTTCGCGAGCTTTCTACCGACTTTGCGGTTAAAATCATCAAACTCTGCGAAACGATCAAAGGGCATTATTCCCTTGTAAACCAACTGGAGCGTTCGGCTGCATCTGTTGGAGCAAATATTCATGAAGCAAATTATGCTCATGGAAAAGTGGTACCATCAGGCGTATTCTGATTGCCTCCATAAACACCGCAAAAGAGAACAGTAAAAAACAATGAATATTCCACCAATAAAGGAGACCCGGAATGAAAAGGATACCCATCATCATCGACTGTGACCCCGGTGTTGACGACAGCTTCGCTATCGCCCTTGCATATTCCCGCCCCGAGCTGGAGATAGTTGCCATAACGGCAGTCGAGGGCAACGTCCCCGCCTCTCTCACAAGGCGAAACGCACTCGGCCTGTGCGAGACCCTCGGCATAAACTGCCGCGTGGGCTTCGGCATGGACAGGCCCCTTAAGCGACCCTATCAGCGCGATGCCTCGGATACCCACGGCAAATCGGGCGTAGGCTCGGTCGTATTTGACGAGATCACACTTGCCCCCGATCCCCTGCCCGCGTGGGAGATCATCTATCAGGAAGCCGTAAAACATGAGGGCGAGCTGGTGCTCTTTGCCGTCGGCCCTCTCACCAATATAGCCATGTGCCTCATGCTTCATCCCGACCTGCCCAAGCATCTTAAGAGGCTTGTCATCATGGGCGGCGGAACCTTCGGCAATGTACGCTCCACCGGCCTTAAAGCCGAGTTCAACGCGTGGATCGACCCCACAGCCGCAAAAATCGTTATCGAAGGCACGGAGGTATACATGGTGGGGCTCAATGCCACCCATGCCGCAGCTGTTTCGGTATCTGATTTTGACGAGATGATCGCCCTCTGCGGCGATAAATATTCCTCCGGCCTCGTACGCGAGCTCTGCAGGTTCTCGCGCCGCAACCATGTGGAAAACGGAAGCGACAACAACTGTATCCACGATGCCCTTGCCGTGGCCTCGCTGATCGACCCCCTCTGTGTCGGCTTCGAGCATCACTATGTGTATGTGGAGGACCGCGAGGATGCCGCCAATGTGGGCGAAACGGTAATCGATCTTTCCGACACAAGCGGAAAGGCCAAAAACTGCCATGTGGCAATGACGGTGGACAAAAAGAGGTTTGCCGACCTGCTCAAGGATATGTGCCGCCACTATGCATCATTATGATTTTTTAAAGCGCCCCTTTTGGGGTGCTTTAATTTTGTCCCAATCCGGCTCTGTGTACCTGCAAAATAGCTTCTTTGGGCACACCTGTACAGAGATTCTTCGACTTCGTTACACTTCGCTCAGAATGACATTTTAGATTTACACCTAACTATATTGTCATCCTGAGCTTGTCGAAGGATCTCACGCCGATCTTATCACAGGCACCCCCGTATCCAAACCTTCTTTTGAATGCGGGTACACAAAAGAAATTGGGAGTATTTTTTATTGCAAACTAACATTTCACTTCGGTGATTGACATATCGGCAAAAATGGATTAGAGTATTTATATAAAAAAA
>JAFQVZ010000204.1 GCA_017407765.1 Clostridia bacterium
CTCATCCGTCTGCTGCGCAGCCACCTTCCCCACACAGGGGGAAGGCTTTCATACCCTCTCAGTCACTTCGTGACAGCTCTCCCATAGGGAGAGCCAAGGCACCGATTACTTATTCACTATTCACTATTACCTATTACTTAAGCAGGTCCTGAAGCTTTGCAAGGCGGCTCAGCGCCTCGTCGAGGGTCGACTTCTCGCGCGCAAAATGCAGGCGGATCAGGTGGTTGACCTCTTCCTTGAAGAAGGACGAGCCGGGAACGGCGGCAACACCGATGTTCTTGATCATCCATTCGCAGAACTCAAGGTCGGTCTTACCCTCAAACTGGGGCAGGGCAAGGAACTTGCTGATATCCACCAGCACAAAGTAGGTTCCCTGAGGCACATTGTGCTCGAGGCCGGCTTTATCGAGGCCTGCAAGGAAATAATCGCGCTTCTCGGTATAGAGCTCCAGCAGATCATCATAATACTTCTGGGGGAACTTAAGGCCGACTGTGGCTGCCTCCTGCAGGGGTGCGGCGGCGCCGACGGTCAGGAAGTCGTGGACCTTCTTGGCATTCTCGATGACCTCGGCCGGGCCGATGAGATAGCCAAGACGCCAGCCGGTGATGGAATAGGTCTTGGACAGCGAATTGCAGGTGATGGTGTGGTTCCTCATGCCGGGCAGCGATGCCATGCAGGTGTGATGCATGGGGGCATATACCATGTGCTCGTATACCTCGTCGGTGACGACAAAGGCATCGTATTTAACGGCAAGCTCGCCGATGGCCATGAGCTCTTCGCGTGTGAAGACCTTGCCGCAGGGGTTGGAGGGATTGCAGACGATGATGGCCTTTGCGCCCTGCTTAAAGCCCTCTTCGACAAGATTTATATCAAAGTCAAAGGTGGGGGGCACAAGGGGAACATATATGGGCTGTGCGCCCGAAAGGATGGCATCGGCGCCGTAGTTCTCATAGAAGGGCGAGAATACGATGACCTTGTCGCCGGGGTTGCATATTGTCATCATAGCGCACATCATGGCCTCGGTGCCGCCGCAGGTGATAACGATCTCGTTATTGGGATCGACGGGATAACCGAAGGCGCGCTCCTGCTTGGCTGCGAGGGCCTCGCGGAAGTTCTGGGCGCCAAAGGTGATGGAATACTGGTGAGGGCCTTCCTTGGCGGCTTTTGCAAGGGCATCGGTGATCTCCCTGGGAGGATCGAAATCGGGGAAGCCCTGCGAAAGGTTGATGGCGCCGTGCTCGTTGCTGATACGGGTCATGCGGCGAATGACCGAATCGGTGAATGTATGGACTCTGTCGCTGAGTTTGGGCATAATTACTCCTCTTTTCGGTTAATAAGTGTATAAAATCAATATAAACCTTCAAAGCAGCTTCGTCAATGGCAATACTTCTTGCAAAGGCACCCCGCTTCTGCTATCATGCAATTATAATCCATATTACCAAAGGAGCAATACATTATGGAGATCATTTGGAACGACAGAAAGCGTCATCTGGGCCTGCCCCTGAGCTTTACAAAATATTCCCTCAGCGAAGACCGCCTGTTCCGCGAGACCGGCTGCTTCACCATCCGTGAGGAAGAGATCCTCCTCTACCGCATCAGCGATATCAGCCTGACACGAAGCTTTATCCAGCGCATTTTCGGCGTCGGCACCGTCTGCGTTCAGTCCAGCGACAAGACCTGCCCCCATCTCGACATCATCAATGTCCGCGATCCCAGGGCAGTTAAGGAAATCATCTTCCAGAATGTCGAGGCGGCCAAGGAAAAGCGCCGTATGCGCGCCACCGAGATCCTCGACGACGATGACGGCGAGTTCCTCGGTGACGACGATATGTCCAACGACGGCTGCGCTGCCGAAGCATAAAAATATTTGTTTTCAAGGGAGATACCGTGCGTATCTCCCTTGTTTTTTTATTATTTATAGGATATAATTGATTTACCCAAATAGCAGAATAACGAAACATATAAATAAAATAAGGAGGATCAACCATGTCGTATCAGGTAGGACAGAAAACAAAGGAAGCTTTTGAAAAGCTTATCGCCATCCCCGAAGTCAAGAAGGGCTTCGACTTTATCAAGGAAGATTCCCCCAACACACTCAAGGATCAGCTTGAGCTGGTAGTCATCAAGGCTCCCACCTTCCAGGAAGAGAACCGCGCAAAGGCAGTTGCCGAAAAGTTCCGCGCCCTCGGCCTTGAGGATGTTCATCTCGACGAGATCTGGAACGCCATCGGTGTTTATAAGGGCACGGGCGGCGCAGCTCCCATCGTAGTCGAGGCTCATATGGACACAGTTTTCCCCATGGAGACGGTCATTGAACCTGTTATGGGCGACGACGGCTTTATCCGCTGCCCCGGTATCGGCGACAACACCAGCGGCACAGCGGCCCTGATGGGCATTATCCGTGCATTTAAGGAGACCGGCATCAAGCTCAAGAGCGACATCTATTTCGTCGGCACAGTCCGTGAAGAGGGCATCGGCGGCTTCGGCGGCATCGAGCACTTCCTCAACGCCCATCCCGAAGTATCGGCCTGCGTATGCCTCGACGGCGTTCAGGTCGGCAAGATCACATATCAGTCCACCGGCATGACCACCTGCGAAGTCACCTTCTACGGCATCGGCGGCCACGCCTACGGCGCATTCGGCCTGATGGCCAACCCCCTGCACGCAGCTGCAAGAGCCGTTGCCAAGATCGCTGATATCGTAACTCCCCTCGTTCCCAAGACCACATACTGCGTATCCAACTTCCACGCCGGCAACGACGCAGGCGTTCACGCCATCGTTCCCGAAGCCACCATCAAGATCAATATGCGCTCCAACGGCCAGAAGGAGCTTGACGAGCTGAAGGAGAAGGTTTATGCCGCCATCAAGGCAGGCGCCGAGGAAGAAACAGCTCGCTGGGGCAAGGATTCCATCACCTATAAGATCCACGAATACTTCAATGTTCCCGCCGGCACGCTGGACCGCAACGATCCCATCGTTGAGGGCATCTACACCATCATGCAGTACATGGGCAAGGATCCCATCTTCAACGAGGGCGGCCCCACCGACGCGGCCTTCCCCATCTGCCGCGGCATCCCCGCTGTCTGCATCGGCTCGGGCGACATCGAGACACACTCCCACAGCGCGGCCAACGAGCGCTTCCCCGTTGCTGTAATGCATCAGGGTCCCCAGGCAGGCTTCCTGCTGGCAATCCTCTGCGGCGGCATCGAAGGCAAGTTTGAAAGCATCATCTGATCATAAGCATAAGAAAAAGGCCTCCTTCGGGAGGCCTTTATTTATTCTATATAGAAATCACATGACAGACGTTCGTCGGAGAGATAGCTCCAAAACTTCCCTTCTTTATCTATATGCTGAAAGCAGTCCCAGCCATAACTGCGATCTTTATCCGAAAGATCGGTCAGCTCGACCTTTATTTTTCCCAAATAGCCAACATTCTGTTCAGAGTTTCCCAGCCGAAGTCTGTGCCCGGCATATAGCCACAGTTTACCCTGTATATCATGCCGTTATAATCAAAAACCGTATTCAGTCTTTGATTATTATATGAATCTGCATATTCTTTATAATAAACCAAAATATCCCCAACAGAGGTAGTATCATATCCGTCCTCTGCCAGCTTTTGAACATTGTAGTTCTCAAAACGCACTTCAAACGATAGATCAAAATATATAATTACCGTAGTAGATGGAAATACTATGCCGTTTATTTTATCGGAACGCGCCCCGCTGTAGCTTATATTTACGAACAACGACTTCCAACTGCTCTTATCTCCGAGGCTGCCGTCATCCGAAAACTCAAGCTGATACTCGGTATACGGCTCTCTGTACACCGGCGGATCAAGCCAATCAAGCACTTCCTGCCCATAATCTTCAAGTATATAATTTTCGACATCGTCATACGGCTCTCCGGAAGTATCTATGATCCTGTCAAGAAGCAGGTCATTTCCAAATGCCGATATGGCTTCATCAGGAGAATAAACGGTGTGATGGGTAAGGTACCAGTCCGGATCGTCGCCGCCAATAGATAATACCGATTCGCGAAAACACTTCCATCCCGCAACAAGAATAAAGGGCGTTACTAAAAAGATCAAAATACGTTTTATTCTATTCTCCAAGTTTATCTCATTCCTTAAAAAAGCGTGCGAATCAATAACCGCAGTCCTTCTTTACCCGACTGCAAATGGTCACAGAACATGGCGATCAACTACCAAATATCATGTTACATTTATATTTTATAATATAAATTCACTATTGTCAATGCGATAATGTATTAACATGATAATATAGCAGTATTACCCGACATTGATAATCCATCCTTTTCATAATATATCAAGATAAGATCAAAGGGCCTGCTGTCTGCAATGCACAGACAGGGGCCCTTTTGACTGTTATAATAATTTGGGTATGAAATATTTGTCTGATCTTATTCTTCGTTCAGCATTCTCTTTGCCGTTGTCAGCATCAGCTTGATGCGGTTGAGCTGGTTGACCTCCGATGCACCGGGGTCATAGTCGACGGCGATGATATTCGCCCTCGGATAGCTCTTCTTGAGGGCCCTGATAACGCCCTTGCCCAAAACATGGTTGGGCAGGCAGGCAAAGGGCTGGATGCAGACGATGTTGTCGACGCTCTCGGTCAGCAGCTCGGCCATCTCGCCGGTGAGGAACCATCCCTCGCCGTACTGGTTGCCCAGCGAAAGGATGGGCCTTGCAAGGTCGGCCACCTTCTCGATGCTGAGGGGTGCATCAAAGCGGCGGCTGCGCTTAAGGGCATCAAGAGCAGGCTTGCGTATCCTGCGTATAGCGCCTACTCCGGCATGAGCCACCGCCGAGGCAGTCCAGCTGTCGCCGAGGAACTCGTGGCGGTATTCGCCGTTATATACGCAGTAGTTCATAAAGTCCATCAGGTCGGGCACCACCGCTTCGGCCCCCTCCTTCTCGAGGAGGTCCACAAGATGGTTGTTGGCAAGAGGCATATACTTTACAAGGATCTCGCCCACGATGCCGACCCTCGGCTTCTTCATATCCTCGTTTATGGGGAAGGAATCGAAATCCTCCACCAGCGCACGGCAGACCTCGGGATAGCTCATTCTGGAATACTCGTTTATGATCGAGTCGACACACAGCGCCTCCCACTTCTTATGAAGCTCGTTTGCCGAACCGGGCGTGACCTCGTAGGGGCGCACCCTGTAGAGGCAGCGCATGAGCAGGTCGCCGTAAACAACGCCCTTGGCGGCATCCAGCAGCAGCTTATAGGGGATCTTGAAGCCTTCGTTCTTCTCCATGCCGTTGGCATTGAGTGAAATTACCGGGATATGCGACATACCCACCTTGTCCAAAGCCCTGCGGATAAATCCGACATAGTTGCTGGCGCGGCAGCAGCCACCCGTCTGAGTCATGATAACGGCAAGGCGGTCGGTGTCGTATCTGCCCGAAAGAACGGCCTCCATGATCTGACCTACCACCGTTATCGAGGGGAAGCAGGCATCGTTGTTGACAAACCTCAGTCCCACATCGATGGCGGTGCGGCTGTCGTTGTCGAGGACCTCCATATTAAAGCCGTACTTCTTAAATACAGGCTCAAGAATATTGAAGTGGATGGGGCTCATCTGAGGCGTAAGGATAGTGTAGCCGTCGGTGAACATCTTTCGTGTGAACTCGGTGCGCTTATATACCGAGGGTGCGGGGCCGACTCCTGCGCCCTGCTTCTTTTTCTGATCCATGGCTGCGATAAGGCTGCGCAGGCGTATCCTTGCCGCACCGAGGTTATTGACCTCGTCTATCTTAAGGACAGTATACATCCTGCCCGAAGACCTGAGGATGTCGGCCACCTGATCGGTGGTGACGGCATCAAGGCCGCAGCCAAAGGAATTGAGCTGGATAAGCTCGAGGTCGCTTCTTCGGCTTACCATCTCAGCCGCAGTATAGAGCCTCGAATGATAGACCCACTGGTCGGTGACGCGCATGGGGCGCTGGGGATCGAAGGTAATGGGCAGGCTGTCTTCGGTGAAAACGGTGAGGCCGTAGGAGGCGATCATATCGGGGATGCCGTGGTTGATCTCGGGGTCGAGGTGATAGGGCCTGCCGGCGAGGACGATGCCGCGGCCTCCCCTCTTCTCCATCTCTTCCAGCAGGCGCTTGCCTTCGGCCCTGATGTCGGATTTGGTCCTCAGCTGCTCGTTCCATGCCTCGCGGACGGCCTTTCTGACCTCCTTCTCGGGGATGTTCCACTCCTGCGCGCACAGGGCGGCAAGGCGGCCCTCTGCCGCCTTCTCGCTGGCAAAGGAGATGAAGGGACGGACATACTTAATATCGCCGTCGGCGATCTCTTCGATGTTGTTCTTGAGGTTTTCGGGATAGGAGATAACGATGGGGCAGTTATAGTTGTTCTGAGCGCCCGGAGTCTCCTTATGCTCGTAGAATACGCAGGGGTGGAAGATGGTCTTTACTCCCTGCCTGATGAGCCACTGGACATGGCCATGGGAAAGCTTGGCAGGATAGCATTCGCTCTCAGAGGGGATCGATTCCATGCCCAGCTCGTAGATTCCTCGGTCGGAAAGGGGCGAAAGGACCGTCTTAAAGCCCAGCTCCTTGAAGAAGGTGGCCCAGAAGGGATAGTTCTCATACATATTGAGCACCCTCGGCAGGCCTATCACTCCGCGCGTGGGGTTCTCGAGCACCTCGCGGTCAAATATGCGCCTGAGCTTATACTCCACCATATTGGGAGCACGGGAGGTCAGGTCGGCTCCCGCGCCGCGCTCGCAGCGGTTGCCGGTGATGTGCCTGCGGCCGCCGGGGAAGATGTTGACGGTCAGCATGCAGTTGTTCGAGCAGCGGCCGCATCTCACCGAAGTGGTTTTGTATTCAAGCTTCTCGATCTCCTCGGTCGAGAGCATTGTGGTATCCCGGCCTTCCCAGCGCTCGCGGGCGATGAGAGCCGCGCCGAATGCGCCCATAATGCCCGAAATATCGGGGCAGACGACATTTACACCTGCAATATTCTCGAAGGCGCGGAGAACGGCATTGTTATAGAATGTGCCGCCCTGAACGACGATATGCCTGCCCAGCTCGGCAGCATCGGTCAGCTTGATGACCTTGAAGAGGGCATTTTTGATGACCGAGCAGGCAAGGCCGGCCGAGATATCGGCAACGGTAGCCCCCTCCTTCTGAGCCTGCTTTACATTGGAGTTCATAAATACGGTGCAGCGCGTGCCCAGGTCGACGGGATTCTTTGCAAACAGAGCCTCTTTGGCAAACTCAGCCGCCGTATATCCCAGCGATGCCGCGAAGTTCTCGATAAAGGAGCCGCAGCCCGACGAGCAGGCTTCATTGAGCATGATATCATCGACGGCGCCGTCGCGCAGCCTGATGCACTTCATATCCTGTCCGCCGATGTCGAGAACACAGTCGACCTCCGGATCAAAGAAGGCAGCGGCACGGCAGTGGGCTATGGTCTCGACCTCGCCGTCATCAAGGCCGAAGGCTGTTTTGAGC
>JAFQVZ010000205.1 GCA_017407765.1 Clostridia bacterium
GATTCTTGCCGCCTGCTTGATCATGGATTTATCGGCAGATATATTAAGAGGTTCAGGTGAAAGCTCAAGCTTCCAAATGCGGGAAGGGCAGATCATGGCATATTCTTCATGGATCTCATTGATTATCTCGGCAAGATCAACGGGCGCAAATGTAATTGGATTGCGTCCGCTGTCGCTTCGGGCAAGGAACAGCAGCTGCTCGATAAGTTTCTGCATATGTTCCGATTCGCTTTTGATTGCTGCAATAGATTCCTCAAGTATCTGCGGATCTTCTTTGCCCCAACGGTCAAGCAGGTTTACATAACCCTGAATAACCGAGATGGGAGTTCTGAGCTCATGGGAAGCATCGGAAACAAAGCGAGTCTGCTGGCTGTAAAGGGTACGCATTCGGTCGAGCAGGCGGTTGATAGCCTGTTCGAGGCCGACAAGCTCGCTGTTGCCGATATGGAGTTTTTCATCTGTTCTTAGGTGGTCGATCCGCTTTACGGCATTTTCAAGCTGCTCGATTATTTCCTCATCATGCTTTTCCTGGCTAAGCACCTTTGTTGTTTCGACAAGGCGGGTAAGCGGGGCCATAATACGGTGAAGCTCTCCCGAACCAAACATTAGCTTGAACATTAAATATACAAGTTGGACAGCAAGAAGCGGCCGCATAGTGGCATATATGTCGTAAAACACACTTAACGGGATGCTTTCAATAATATAGGGAAGCTGTTCAGGAGAGAATGAGCTGTTTATGCCTGAAAGCAGTTCTTTGGGAAAAAGTCCCCATGCAATGAGTAGATCACAGATCAGAAAACAGAAGAAGATCTCGCTCAGAAGGTTGCCATGAAGTCGCCATATTACTGATTGAGTGCTGTTTTTTCTGCGTTTGAACTTCATTTATTCTTCATCCTTTATAACATAACCCACACTTCGGACCGTGTGTATCAGTTTTACACCGAAAACATCGTCGATCTTGCTGCGAAGGAAACGAATATAAACATCAACCACATTTGTTTCACCAACATAGTCGAAGCCCCACACCTTCTCCATAAGAATATCACGGGTGAGAACAATGGTCTTATTTATCATAAGGGTCTCAAGAAGCAGGAACTCACGGCCTGTAAGCTTGATCTCAGTGCCGTCGTATTTTACGGTGTGTCGGCCGCGGTCGAGCTCGAGCTTTCCGCAGGTGAGGATCTCGGTCTTTACCGAATCGGCAGCCGTATTTCTGAGGGCAGCACGGATTCGGGCAAGCAGTTCTTCAATAGCGAAAGGCTTGGTAATATAGTCCTGAGCACCCATGTCGAGGCCGCTGACTTTATCTATGACAGAATCGCGTGCTGTGAGCATGATAACGGGCAGGTTGGATGTTTTTCTCAGGCGGCGCAGGACCTCGAGGCCGTTGAGTTCAGGCAGCATAATGTCGAGCAGGCAAAGATCATATTTGCCGGAAAGAGCCTTCTCAAGGCCGGTGCGTCCGTCATGAGCCTTGTCTGTGCCATATCCTTCATGCATCAGCTCAAGTTCTATAAAACGAGCCAGCTTTTCTTCGTCTTCTACTATAAGAATATTGGCGGCCATTTGATTTCCCCCTTTTCAGATAAAACAGCCGATGCCTCCGAAGGAGCTCCGGAGGACATAAGGCTATATTTTATTTTTCAGTATCGCTGTTATTTGAATCATTATCGCGATCCATTTCGCGCTTGATATCTTTTTTAATGGCTTCAGCCATTTCAGATGCTTTATCCCACGCCTTATTGATGTTCTCTCGCTCAAGGTCGGGGCCGACAAAGCTATAGCTGCATCCGCAGAAGAGTCCGATCACAAGCAGAGGCACCGTTACCCAGAATGCAAAAAACAGGGCTGCAACAAATACTGTTACAGGCATTGCAGCGAGAACTTCATCACGGCGTTTGATCTGAAGGCTGTTGCGATTACCGCGGGCAAAGAGGCTCTTCACCCAGTTTTTGAATGTATACCATCCGTCGTTTTGAGCGGCAGACTTGTGGCCGTAAAAGCTTTTCTTTCCGGTGACTTCTCCGATAATGGGTTCTTCTTTGGGAGCCTCGGTGTTTTTAGAAGTGTTGTTTTCAGGCGAAGGGATTTTTCCCCTTTTTTCAAGCAGTATCATAGCATCAAGAAGGTCGCCGCCTGCTTCTTCAAGAACGGCCTTTGCTTCTTCATAGGTTATATTGGCTTTAGCACGGAGCTTTTCAACTTTTTCGAGATGATCCATATTTTCATCCTCCTTTGTTTGTTGATGTTATGATAATCTGTTCTGCTTAAGTGCAGATAGATAAAAGATGAAAATAAGATTAAAAAGTATTTAAAGTATATCAGAATATAAGCAAAAAGAAAAGCTCTCCGGTTTTCCCGGAGAGCCTCAAGAGTCGATTATTTCTGGATAGCCTTTTTGACTGTGGGTGCGATGAGCATTGCAATAAATCCGCCGATAGCTGCTGTTACAAGCTGAGGATAGGAGAAAGAAGCTCCGATCATGGCAGCCTGCTTTTCATTAAGGGTGAGAAGCATGGGAATAGCCACCTTGATGATGCCGATATAGAGTGTGCCGAACTTGAGGACAGCGCCGGCTGCAAGAGAGATGGCCATGTTTTTGATCTCAAGTCCCTTAGAGCATACGATACCCCATACGAGAACAAGTACAAGGTTACCCAGCGCGACAAAAGGAACAAGCTGGACAAAGGCGGGACCGATGCCGAGGATAAATGCGAAAACAGGGGAAAGCAGCGCTACTGTAACGCCAGAAGCAAGGCCGGCTGTGAGTGTGGACATTACGAGCACCATATTTACCATCGAACCGGTGACATACTGACCCATAGGCTTGGTTACACTCTGAAGAGTTACGAGCATGGCAATGAAAATTGCTGTGGTGGTGATCCACCTGATTTTAGATGTGTTGTTCATATATTCCTCCAATTTGTTTTGAGGATATTATAACCAAGAAAGGAAGGTTAGTATGTTGCGCAGGCAACGTAAATGGTGTATTATTTTCGATATAAATGAGGTGATTTTATGAAGGAATATCTTAAAGCTGTGCTTGATGCGCAGCTGTTTAAAGGGATAAATGCCGAACAAGCGGAAGAACTGCTCAGAAATATGTCAGTAAAGCTTTGCAGCTATGAAAAAGACGATATTATCCAGTGGGAACAGAGTTATATCGATTCTATAGGCATCCTGATATGCGGAAGTGCGGTTGCATACAGATCGACCGAGAACGGAAATAATATAATAATGAGTCATCTTGGAAGATCCGATGTTTTTGCAGATATTATTGCAGCATCTCCCTCAAAAATCAGTCCGGTAAGCATCCGTGCGCTTGAGCCGACAAAGGTGGTGTATATTGAATACCTTTCTTTTGTTTCGGGAAAGGTTTCTTCCTGTGCTGCATACAGTATTCTCATGCATAATTATATCGAAACGGTTTCGAAGAGGTATTTTGCTTTGCAGGACCGTATTTCATGCCTGATATTACCCAGCCTTAGAGAAAAAATATTATATTTTTTGCGGGAACGCTCAGGTGGATGTGTGGGAGAGGTGTTTACAGTTCCTTTTGATCGTTCGGCATTGGCAGAATATCTGAATGCCGACAGAAGCGCATTATCGCGCGAGCTCTCAAAGCTGAAAAGAGAGGGAAGGATAGAGTATCATAAGAATAGGTTCACACTCCTGAGATAGCAATTTACTTTGAAGCATTTATATGATATGATAAAAAAGTAAACAAGAAAAATATATAAGGAGGCACCAAAGATGTATGACATTCTGATAAAAAATGCAACCGTTATCACTGTCGACCCTAAACACCATATCTATCAGCCCGGATATGTCGCTGTTCAGGGAGATCGCCTTGCGGCAATTGGCCCTATGGAAGAATTGCCGGCCGAAGCAGCTGCAGTAAAGGTTATTGATGCTGATGGCCTTTGCGTAATGCCGGGCCTTGTAGATGCCCACGGACATGCCGGACACTGCCTGACCAAAACTCTTGGTGAAAGCAACGACACTCAGTATGCCGATGCATGGTGGGGAAAGATGGCTCAGGACATCTATTTCCACTATACAGATGATTTCTTCTGGTATGCGGAAGGCGCATTGGCTGCGGCCGAGCGTTTGAAGTTCGGCATCACCACAGGTGTCTCTATGTTGGGCAGCACACCGAGGCCGGACAGAGTAGAGAATCTTGCTGCCCATTTTGAAGGCGCTGTAAAGACCGGCCTTCGTCAGATGTCGGGCGTTGGCAGCTGTGACGGCCCCTGGCCCAAGCATCCCTGGACATGGGAGAACGGCAAGCCTACAGAACATACTCTCACTCCCGAGCAGATGGTGGAGATAACCGAGCGTTCGGTGCGTGAACTGAACGGTAAACATAAACGTCAGATTTGTATCGTTGCTCCGGGCAGTATGGGCTTTAATGTCGCTGCGGAAACACGGGAGTTTGCTATTTGGAAGAACAAGGAAATGTATCGTATCGCCAAAGAGAATGGTGTTGCGCTGCATACACATATTTATGGCGGAGGCATTAAGTTTGTATACGAAACTCTTCCCGAAGCCCTTAACCCCACAACTTCTCTGACTCACTGCACTCAGCTGCTTCCGGAAGAAATATCTATTCTGGCCGAGACAGGTGCAGTCATGTTCCATGGCCCCACCACTCGTGCCAATATCAAAAACCGCTGCCCCGTATACGAAACCATGCGTGCCGGCGCGTCGGTCGCTATCGTTACCGACGGCACATCGCCCGACCGCAGCTATGATATCTGGCGTGATATGAAGGTCTTCCAGGTAATTCACCGCGCTCACGATAATGATCCTCTGCTTGCACCTCCGGGCAAAGTGCTTGAGATGTGCACCATTGTTCCGGCCCGTGCTATTGGCATGGATAAGGATATCGGTTCGCTCGAGGTAGGTAAGAAGGCTGATATTATCATCATCAACACCAAGCAGCCGCATCTGGCGCCCTTTGGCATTATGCCGCTCCACCGCGTCGTATACCATGCTCAGGGCAATGACGTTGACACAGTCATTGTTGATGGCGAGATCATGATGGAAAACCGCAGGATGCTTGCATGCGACGAAGGCCGAATCCTTGCCGATGCCGAGAAGGCATTCAATGAGATGCGTGCCCGTGTCGGAGATAAGTTTGAGTATTTCACAGCATACGACGATTCGATTTATGATCTTAGAAATAAGACAATGCCCAGCCCTTATAAAGATTAAAAACCGATGGGCCGAGTGCCTTTGGGATAGATGTTGTGCCGGCTTAATGGGGTGTATTGACACGCGAAAGATCATATTATACAATCATATCAATAAAAAGATATGTGGAGGACATCATGGATCTTTCTGAGATGATATATAAGCGCAAGTCATGCCGAAGCTATACCGGTGTTCCGGTTTCTGATAAGATAATTTCGCAGATAGAAGGCTTTTTCGGCACGGTCAAACCCCTGTATGATGGAATAAGGGTAAAGTTTGATCTTGTTGCCAGAGAACAAGTTCGGTGTTTTTTGCCGTGGACAACTCCTCAGCTTATTGCGGTGTTCAGTGAAAAGAAGCAGGGCTGGCTCGAAAATGCCGGCTTTATGGCACAGCAGCTGGATTTGTATCTGCAGAAGCTTGGTCTTGGAGTATGTTGGCTGGGAATGGGCAAGCTTGGCAGCACTGCCTCGGTGGAAACACGGGAAACGGGAATGGAGTTCGTCATTCTTCTTGCATTTGGCGAGCCTAAGGGGTCGCCCTGGAGAGAGGTTTCGGGCTTTAAACGCAAATCTCTTGACGAGATAGCGGATAAGCATGATATAAGACTTGAAGCGGCTCGACTTGCACCGTCCAGCGTAAACAGTCAGCCATGGTATTTTGTTCATAATGCCAACGGATTCCATGTATATTGTAAAGGGCAGGGGCTCATTCCGACAAAAATGCTGAGCAGCATGAATCGCATTGATATTGGAATTGCTCTGTGTCATATGTATATTTCCAACCCCGATTCTTTTAATTATTATATCAGTAATAGCGCACCTGAGGTAAAAGGACACAGATATATCGGAAGTTTTGATATTTAAAAAAGTATAGTGGATGCAAAAGACCTGCCGCAGTTCATGTGCGGCAGGTCTCTTCGTTTATACAGATAATAAAAGATCTCTGTATTCCTCGGGCGTGTTTATATTTTTCAGCTTTATACTGTCGGCCTCGTCGAGATCAATAATATGGCTTTTGTGTTCAAATATAAGGGGCATCATGCGGTTTCTGCCGTTCAGAAGCTGTCTTTCAATAAACGGCAGGAGCGATGTCCGATAAACAGCACAAAGAGGGTGGATCTGTCCGTCACAGGTCCTGAAGGCAGCAGCATCATTTTCTTGGGTTACAGCGGCTATCAGCTTGTTCACCAGATCGCGGGATATAAGCGGTGTGTCGCAGGAGAGACACAGAAGGGCATCGGAGCTCGAATGACTCATGGCAGCATGAATGCCGCCGAGAGGGCCGCGCGAAGGATAAATATCATCAATTATTTTCCAGTTGGACAGTTTGAGAGTGGGATTAGGACCTCTGGCAATGAAGCGTTCATCAAAACCACTCATTTTATCGGCAAGGATCTGAATGAATGAAGCATTATTGATCTTCAGCATGGCTTTATCCTTTCCCATGCGGCTGCTTTTTCCGCCCGCAAGGATAACAATTCCGATTTTCACTGTTTATCGCCTCCCTATAAGTATTTTAGTAATGGTATGTCTTTATGTCAATAAAGTTAAAATGACTGTTTAAATATCTTATTTGTACGATTAATGGGACTGAAGATTTTAGGGGGATATCATATTAAATAAGAGTGTGATATACTTGAAATATAAACAGACTGATTGGGCAAAGCGAGGTTTGATATATGCAGATGACTGAACAGTTTATTCTTACACAGGCACCAAATGGAAGTGCCGCTGAAAACGGAAGGAAGCTGTCTGCAAAGGGTAGTTTTTCCGCACGTATGAAGGATAGTGACGGCAAGGTCTTCTGGGCTGAATGTGCAGGCAGCGGAAAAAAGCCGTACAGAGTTTCAATAGACTTCAGCCTTTCGGATAGTATGCCTACCTGCCGATGCAGCTGTCCAAGCAGGCAGTTTCCCTGCAAACATGCATTAGGCCTTATGTTTGAAATGCTTTCGGGCAAAGATTTTTCTGTGGGAGATATTCCTGAAGATCTGGCTGCAAAACAGGCTAAGCAGGCTGCAAGAGCGGCCAAAAAGGAAGAAGCGCCTGCAGAGGA